>NZ_JBRREA010000017.1:0-88199 GCF_056759975.1 Stenotrophomonas sp. STEN031 | reverse complement strand
TGCCTTGGCTTGTTGTAGGAGCGGCGTATGCCACGAAGCCACTTTAGTCTCATGCAGCAGGAGCTTCGCGGCTTACGCCGCTCCTACAAAAAAGCAGGGCTCCACAAAGCAAAAGGCCGACGCATGCGTCGGCCTTTTCGTTGCCCTCAGCGACCGCTGCGGGTCTTGCTGCCGCTGCTGGTCGGCGGTGGCTCCGTCGGTTTGCTGCCACCTGCCGGCGGACGGGTGCCGCCAAAGCCGGCGCCCATGTTGCGCTGGAATTCCTGCCACAGCTCCAGGTTGCGCTCGGTCAGCTGGTTCATCATCGCCCACGGGGTCTGCCCGAGCAGGTTGCCCATCTGCTGGCGGAACTGCTGCTGCTGGTCCAGGAACACCTGCATGCTGCGCTCCAGGTAATTGCCCATGAAGCCCTGCAGGGAGTCGCCGTAGAAACGGATGAGCTGGCTCAACAGCTGGGTCGACAGCATCGGCTCGCCGTCCTGCTCCTTGTCCGCGATGATCTGCAACAGCACCGAACGGGTCAGGTCGTCGCCGCTCTTGGCGTCGCGGACCTCGAACTCCTCGCCATCCAGGATCAGCTGGCGGACGTCTTCAATGGTGATGTAGCTGGAAATCTCGGTGTCGTAGAGCCGGCGATTCGGATACTTCTTGATGATGCGGGTCGCAGCCATTAAGCGGTCACTCGTCACGGTTAGGTGCGCAGCATGGCGCAGTGCAGCAGGGCTTGCAACCGCCAAAAGTACAGGTTGCAAGGCTCGGTGAAGTGTATTTTTGTTGCGCAGCACGCAAAGTGCCGGACTGCAGCAAGGACCAGGGCTTACCAGCCCATATGGTGGCCGCCGTTGATATCCAGATTGGAGCCGGTGATCCAGCTGGCCTCCTCGGCGACCAGGAAGGCGACCGCATAGGCGATTTCCTCCGGCTTGCCCAGGCGCCCGGTGGGGATGTCGGCAATGATCTTGGCCCGTACCTCCTCGGGCACTGCCATCACCATGTCGGTGGCCACGTAGCCCGGCGAGATGGTGTTGACGGTGATGCCGAAGCCTGCGTTCTCACGGGCCAGGGAAATGGTGAAGCCGTGCATGCCGGCCTTGGCGGCGGCGTAGTTGGCCTGGCCATACTGGCCCTTCAGGCCGTTGATCGAGCTGATCTGGATAACCCGGCCCCAACCGCGCTTGCGCATGCCCTCGATCACCGGGCGGGTGACGTTGAACACCGAGTTGAGATTGGTGTTGATCACCTCGTGCCATTGCTCCGGGCTCATCCGATGGAAGGTGGTATCGCGGGTGATGCCGGCGTTGTTGACCAGGATCTCCACCGGCCCTAACGCGGCCTCGGTAGCCTGGATCAGGCTGCGGCCGCTGTCCGGGTCAGCCACGTCACCCTCGAACAGGGCGATGTCGTAGCCCTTCTCGCGCATGCGCTGCTGCCACTGCTGGGCCTTTTCGGCATTGCGGAAGTTGGTGGCGACCCGGTGCCCTTGGTCGGCGAGGCGTTGGCAGATGGCGGTACCAATGCCGCCGGTACCACCGGTGACCAGTGCGACGCGCGATGTCATGGGCTCAACTCCAGGGCAGATGTGCAGGGCAGCCCATGATTCTAATGAAACTGCGCTCAACCCGGGGGCTGCAGAGGCGCGCGCACCGAGGTTTTTTGCAGCCGCGCCGGCACAAAGGCGGCGGCCGCCTGCTGCAAGGTCTCGGCAACGCTGGTACTGGTCTCCAGCGCTGTCGGCGATTGGCCCAGTGCGGCCCACAGCCAACGCAGCACGGGCACCGGTTGGGCACTGTCCACGGGTACGGCAGCCTGTGACTTGGAGAGTTTCTGGCCGTCGCTGTCCAGCAGCAGCGGCAGGTGCAGATAACCCGGGGTTGGCAGCCCCAGGGCCTGTTGCAGCAGGATCTGCCGTGCGGTCGATTCGATCAGGTCGGCACCGCGCACGACATGGGTAATGCCCTGCTCGGCGTCGTCCACCACCACTGCCAGCTGATAAGCCCAATAACCATCGGCGCGCAACAGGACCACGTCGCCGACCTCACGGTCCACGTCTTGCTGCTGCAGTCCCTGGAGGGCATCGTCGAAGCTGACATGGCTGCCATCGGCCACGCGCAGGCGGATCGCTGCCTGCGGGCGCTGCTGGCTGGCGACACAGCGGCGATGAATGCCCCCTTGGCTGGACAGGTCGGCGCGGCTGCAATGGCAGGCAAATGCCTTGTCCTGTGCCAACAATTGCGCAATCGCGGTTTGATAAAGATGGCTGCGTCGGCTCTGGTACTGCACCGGCAGGTCCGAGTTCAGGCCGAACGCGGCCAGTGTGGCCAGCTGCGAATCGACCGCCCCGGGCACTTCCCGCGGCGGGTCGATATCTTCGATCCGCACCAGCCATTGGCCGCCGGCATGGCGAGCCAGCAGCCAACTGCCGAAGGCAGCCAGCAGGGAGCCCAAATGCAAAGGGCCGGTCGGGGAGGGCGCGAAGCGGCCGAGGTAGGGAGTAGCTGGCATCGAAGCTGAATCGTCGGTCAGATTAATGCTTGAATTCAAGCTGTCTGCGCCGCAAATTGACTGTATCTCCCATCCTCACGGATCTGTTTCCCATGTTTACCCGTATCGGGCTGTTTCTTCTGACCAACGTCGCGGTGCTGATCCTGGCCAGCGTCGTCATGTCCCTTCTGGGCGTGAATTCCTCGCAGATGAGCGGCTTGCTGGTCATGGCGGCCATCTTTGGCTTCGGTGGCTCGATCATCTCGCTGCTGCTGTCCAAGTTCATGGCCAAGCGCGGCACGGGCGCCGTCGTCATCACCGAACCACGTAACCCGACCGAACGCTGGCTGCTGGACACCGTGGCCCGCCAGGCCAAGGCGGCCGGTATCGGCATGCCGGAAGTGGCGGTGTATGACGCGCCGGAAATCAACGCGTTCGCCACCGGTGCCAACCGCAACAACGCGCTGGTGGCGGTGTCCACCGGCCTGTTGCACAACATGAGCGAAGACGAGGCCGAAGCGGTGCTGGGCCATGAGATCGCGCACGTCGCAAACGGCGACATGATCACCATGGCGCTGCTGCAAGGCGTGTTGAACACCTTCGTGATCGTGTTGGCACGTGTGGTCGGTGGTGTCATCGACAGCGCGCTGTCGGGTAACCGCGAAGGCGGCGGCCGTGGTTTTGCCTACTACATCATCGTGTTCGTGCTGGAAATGGTGTTCGGCCTGTTCGCGACGATGATCGCGATGTGGTTCTCGCGCCATCGTGAGTTCCGCGCTGATCAGGGCGGTGCCTCGCTGGCCGGCCGGCAGAAGATGATCGCCGCGCTGGAGCGTCTGAAGCTCAATCATGGCCAGAGCACCTTGCCGACCCAGATTGCCGCTTTCGGTATCGCCGGCTCGGCGGCCAAGAAGCTGTTCCTCAGCCATCCGCCGCTGGATGAGCGCATCGCCGCGCTGCGTGCCTCGACGGTGGCCTGAGCCGGGTTCTTGCGAGGCTTGGTGAGCGCACGGCATCGTGCCGCCACCCTGGCCCCCTTGGTACAGGATTGATCGAAGACAACGCCCCGCAAGGGGCGTTGTCTTTTTGCATGGATGGCATGGACGGATGGGTATTGCCGGTGGCCGCGGGCGAAGGCGGTTCGGTGATTTTCTGTCCGATGAAATCGGACGGTGGCCTTCACCCTGTGCCGGTTTGTGGCTACCCTCTGGACCTTGGAGACGAACGGAGAGCGGGCAGTGCAGGACGCACACTATTGGGCGATGGAGTTCTGGAACGGGCTGAGCGTGCTGGATTTGATCGGCGGCTCGGTATTGGGGACGGTGGTGGGGTTGGCGCTGGGAGTGGCGGTGTGGGTGCTGCTGGCGCGCCGCGGTGGCCTTGCGCGGCGACGGCGCTGGCATCACTGGCTGATTGCCAGCTATGTGGTGGTGTTGCCGCTGCTGTTTGCCTTCATCGGCCTGCAGTTGGGCCTGGTCGCGGGCGGCCAGCGCGCTTTGTACAAGCAGATCGATCACTTCCAGCCGCACCTGCAGGCCGCCACCGAGCATTGGCTGGTGGATTTCAAGAATTCGCTGGATACGCCGGAGCTGGAGGCGATGCTGCGCGATGATGTTTCCGCACACGAAGCTGCGCGCATTGCGGTGGAGTCCTATCTCAGCGAACGCCGCCTGGCCGATGTCAGCGTGCTCAAAGGCGAGAGCCTGCCGCAACGCTGGGCGCGCAAGGGCATCGAGCACCTGCGCAGCGAGGTGATGCTGCGGTGGGTGGAGGACAGCCTGGTCGAGCAGGTGGGCGGGCGCAGCGGGCTGGATAAGGCTGTGTTCCGCGAAGCGCTGGGCATGCGCATGAGCGAGTTGCTGCATACCAAGGGGGTGATCCGCCTGCTGAAGGCGCAGATCGGCTCGATGATGCCGGGTATCTATTTTGGCTTGCTGCTGCCGCTGCTGATCGTGATGGCGCTGGTATTGCTGGAGATCTGGCTGGCCAGCCGATATGGCTGGGGCCGGCAGCCGGTTGTCGGCGCTGCGGTGGTTCCCGCTGTATCCGCTGGCTGAGCCGGCCTGACGTTTTTGTGGAAGCGGCGTAAGCCGCGAAGCTGGCATTGCCGGGGCGTCGGCGGCCTGTGTCATCTGATGGATTTCCTGCTTCGCGGCTTGCGCCGCTCCCACAGGAAAATCGGTGCACCGCGCTTTGCCCACAAAAAAACCGATGCCAGAACGCTGGCATCGGTTTTCGGATGATTCACTGCGATGGCAGCTGAATCAGAACTTCGGGTCGAACTCGGCGGCGTAGCCGGTGTTGACGATGACCTTCTGCAGGGCTTCGCACACCTTGATGTTGCCGGCCACGACCTGCTGGGTCTCCGGGCCGCGCGAGTCCATGCGGTCCAGGGTAGCGCCGCGGTAGTTGCAGACCTTGCCGCCGGCTTCGCGTACCAGCAGCACGCCGGCAGCAATGTCCCATGCCTTCACGCCAGCCTCGAAGTAGGCGTCGGCGCGGCCGCAGGCCACGTAGGCCAGGTCCAGCGCGGCGGAGCCGGTGCGGCGCACATCCTCGGCCTGCACCAGCAGGGTGTCCACGGTCTTGAGCTGGGTGCTGGCGCGGCTGCGTTCGCGCGGGGCGAAGCCGGTGTGGATCATGGTGCCTTCCAGGTCCTTGCGGTCTGCCACGCGCAGGCGACGGTCGTTGAGCACGGCACCGTTGCCCTTGGAGGCGGTGAACAGCTCGTTGCGCAGCGGGTCGAAGATCACCGCGTCGGTCGGCTCGCCGTTTTCAACCAGGGCAATGGAGACACAGTAGTGCGGGAAGCCGCGCAGGTAGTTGCTGGTGCCGTCGAGCGGGTCGATCACCCACATCATGCGGTTCACGCCCTGGATACCGCCCTCTTCACCGAAGATGCCGTATTCCGGATAGGCGCGCTTGAGTTCCTTGACGATTACCTTCTCAGCGTCGGCATCGACTTCGCTGGCGTAATCCATCCGACCCTTCTGCACGACGTTCAGGGCTTCAAGCTTGTTGATGTTGCGGAGCAGGACGTTGCCGGCGAGGCGGGCGGCCTTGACCATGACGGTTACGGCGGGTTTCTGCATGGCGAAAGGCTCCCGTGAAGGCAGAGATCGGATTGGCGGGGGAAAAGAGCGGGTCCGGCGCATTGACCGGCCGCGCAGTTTACCATCTACAGCTGTCTCGCTCCTGATTTTTTAACGCCATGTCCGTTTCTGCTCATATTCGCTTCGTTCTTGTTGGCACCCAGCACCCCGGCAACATCGGCGCGGCGGCCCGTGCGATGAAGACCATGGGGCTGGCACGGCTGGTCCTGGTGGCCCCGGAAAAGCCGCTGGATGATGTGGCTTTCCGGCGCTCGGCGGGTGCCGAGGATGTATTGGGGGATGCGCCGGTGTTCGCGAGCCTGGCGGAGGCGGTGGCCGATTGTCGGCTGGTGATGGGCTGCACCGCGCGCGCGCGGCGCGTGCAACTGGAGGAGCTGCTACCGGAAGTGGCCGGTCAGCGTGCGGTGGCCAAGGCTGCCGAGCCGGCCGAAGTGGCGTTCGTGTTCGGTCGCGAGCGCACCGGTCTGACCAATGAGGAGTTGCAGCTCTGCCATGCCGCCGTACATATCCCGTCGGACCCTGAATTCAGCTCGCTGAACCTGGCTGCGGCGGTGCAGGTGCTCGCCTACGAAGTGCGGATGGCCGCGCTGGAGGCCGAGGCGTCCGCGCCGGCGCCGGTTGAACTGGGTCATGGCGAGGCACCGGCCAGTCATGCCCAGCTGGAGGGCTTGTTCGGCCAGTTCGGCGACACCCTGGACCAGATCGACTTCCACAAGGGCCGCGCACCCGAGTCGGCCATGCGCAAGTTGCGCCGTCTGTTCATGAAGGCGGAGCTCTCGGAACAGGAGGTGCGGCTGATGCGTGGCATCCTGTCGGATGCCCAGCGGATGGCGCGATTGGCTGGACAGAAAAAAACTGAGTAATGCATCACGGTTTGTAAAAACCAGTACTCTGTGGGGATGGATCAGCGGGGGGTGTCGTTTTGGGTGTCTTGCGATGGCTTTGGGGAGCCGTACTGACACTGGTTGCACTGCAGCCTGTGGCGGTCGGGGCGGTTGATCGTTCGGTGTTGGTATTGGGGAGGATCAGTGATGATCCGAAGGCGCACTACGACCAACTCAAGCCACTGCTGGATTATGTGGTGCCACGCATGCGCGAAGTCGGGATCGTCGAAGGACGCATCCTGATGGCCAAGGACGCGCAGCAGATGGGCAGCTATCTGCGCCGCGGCCGGGTGGACTGGGTTACCGAGACGGCCGGCACGGCGATGGCGCTGGGCCAACGCGCCGGTGCCAGGCCTTTGCTGCTGACTGAACGCAATGGCGTGGGCAGCTATCACAGCGTGTTCTTCGTGCGTCGCGACAGTCCGGTTACAACCCTGGAAGGTTTGCGGGGGCGCACCCTGGCGATGCAGAGCGCGTTGTCCACCAGTGCCTACCTGGTGCCCGCGATGGAGCTGCTCGACCATGATGTGCAGCCCGAGATCCTGCTCGACCCGCGTGACACGCCGGTCGAGGACTCGGTCGGCTATGTGTTTGTGCGCTCGGAGCTGAATATCTCCACCTATGTGCACAAGCGCGTGGTGGATGCCGGGGTGATCAGCAGCATCGACTGGAGCGACAACCAGGCCATGCCGCCGGCGTTCCGCCAGGACATGCGGGTGCTGTACCGCAGCGAGCCCATTCCGCGCGCGGTGGAAATGGTGCGCGCCGACCTGGATCCGCTGGTGCGTGACCGCTTGCAGCAGGTGCTGTTGCAGGCCAGCAGTGATCCGCTGGCCGGTCCGGCACTGGCCAAATTCTTCGGTACCACCGGTTTTCACCCGGTGGACCCGGACAATCTGCGCGCGCTCGAACGGTTGCGGCGGGGTTTGGCCCGGATCCGGATGGAGGTGGAATGAGCAGGCCCCGGTTTGGATTGCAGGCCCGTTTCCTGCTGGCCAGTGGTGCAGCGCTGCTGGTGGTGCTGGCAATCGTTTCTCTGATGTTGGTGCGCCAGGCTTCGGCGCAGCGGGAGGCCTTGCGCAACAGCGGTGAGGTGCTCGCCCAGGTGTTTGACCAGGGCGTGCGCGAGCGTGGCACGGCGTTGGCCAATGCCTTGGCCGATACCCTGGTCAATCCGCTGTATTACTCCGATCTATCGGCCATTGGCACGCTGGTACGCAATACCGCCAGGCAGGAGTCGGTCAGCTATGTATTGGTGTATGACCCCGAGGGCCGGCTGATCCATGACGGTTCCTTCGACGTCGCCGGTTACGGGCAGCCGATGCAGGATCCGCTGGCTGCCGCTGCGGTCGCGACAGACAAGTTGCAGGTGCAGGAATCGCCGTCGATCCTGGAGGTGGATGTGCCACTGTCGATAGGCGAACAGCGCCTGGGCGGCCTGCGCGTGGGCATGAACCTGGCACCGGTACGCGCACAGGAGGCCAGGTCCATGCAGGCGCTGGAGCAGCGCGTGCAGGATGCGCAGCGGCGCGAGCTGGGCTGGGCAATGGCGCTGATGCTGCTGTTGATCGGCTTCGCCTGCGTGATGGCGTTCTATGTGCAGTACACGCTGGTAAGGCCGATCCGCTGGTTGGGCGCGGCGGCGCGGCGCATTGAGCGCGGTGACTACCTCATCGAGGCGCAATCGACCCGGCGCGGCGATGAGATCGGCGAACTGTTGCGTACCTTCGACCGCATGAGCCAAAGCATCGCCCGGCATGACCGCGATGTACGCCAGATGGCGTATACCGACGCGTTGACGGGCCTGACCAACCGGCTCGCCTTCCGCGAGGCCTTGGACCACCGTCTGCTGGGCGCGCGCGCTGCCGGGCGCGGCCTGGCGCTGCTGTTCATCGATATCGACGAATTCAAGCGGGTCAATGACACCTTGGGCCACGAGGCCGGCGACGATGCGCTGCTGCAGTTCGCACAGCATATTGCCGCCGCGGTCGAGGAGATTGGTGGCGACGACGCCTTGCTGGCCCGTTTTGGTGGCGATGAGTTCGTCATCCTGATCGGTCAGGGCGCGCGCAGTGCCGCCGAGATCGCCAAGCAGCTGGCCGATCGGCTGGTGATCGATCTTGCCAAGCCGCTGCAGGTACAGCAGCGCGAGATCTTCCTGGGCAGCTCGATCGGCATCACCCTGTTCCCGGAAGACGCCACCGATGCCACTGCGTTGTTGAAGAATGGCGACATCGCGATGTACCAGGCCAAATTGGCCGGCAAGAACTGCTTCCGCTACTACAGCCGGGCCATGGACCATGCGGTGGAGCGGCGCTTGCACCTGGAACAGGAGCTGCGTGGCGCATGGGAGCGCAACGAGCTGCGATTGGTTTACCAGCCCATCTTCCGTACCCGCGACCGCATGCTGTGCGGCGCGGAGGTGTTGCTGCGCTGGGATCACCCGGTGCTGGGGGCGATTCCGCCGGCCTTGTTCATCGACGTGGCCGAACAGAGTGGCCTGATCCAGGTGCTGGGCCCGAAGGTACTGCGCATGGCCTGCGAACAGGCCAGGCAGTGGCCGCGCAATCTGAATGGCGAGGAGCTGTTCATCTCGGTCAATGTCTCACCCAAGCAGTTGCGCAATGGCGATCTGCTGCAGGCGGTCGAGGCGAGCCTGCATGGCTCCGGTCTGGCGGCATCGCGCTTGCACCTGGAACTGACCGAAACGGCGGTCATCGGCGATGAGATGCTGGCGGTATCGTTGCTGGAGAAGCTGCATCGGGCAGGGGTGAAGGTGTGGCTGGATGACTTCGGCACGGGTTTTTCCGGGCTCAGCCACCTGCGCCAGGTGCCGGTGGACGGGGTCAAGATCGACCGCAGTTTTGTCGCCGACATGGAGCGCGATGCCGACGACCTGGCGCTCACCACCGCCATCATCGCGATGGCGCATGCATTGGGCATCACGGTGGTGGCCGAAGGCGTGGAGCAGGAGGCGCAGTTCGAGCTGCTCAGCCAGCGCGGCTGTGACCTAGTACAGGGCTACTGGCTGGGGCGCCCCTTGGACGCGCCCGGCCTGGTGGGGCTGCTGGAGCAGGGGGCGATGGCGGCAATGCGTTGATGCCGTCGCCCCGGCCTGCTGCGCGGGCTAGAGCGGTCGCTTGCTGGTGTCGCCGGCGATCTCGCGCACCAGCTTGGGCACCAGATAACCGGAAAGCCGTGCCATCAGCCCGGCATGTAGGGCCAGTGCCCGTTCGTCGCTGACCTCGAAGTGTGCCGCGCCCTGCACCCTGTCCAACTGGTACAGGTAGTAGGGCATCACCCCGGCGGCAAAGCTGCGCTCGCTCAGTGCGGCCAACGCGTCCAGGTCGTCATTGACCCCGCGCAGCAGTACGGCCTGGTTGAGCAGCTGTGCACCGGTGCCGCGGATGCGTGCCAGCACGGCATCCACCTGGGCATTGAACTCATTGGCATGGTTGGCATGCAGTACGAAAGCCACCGGCCACGGCAGGCCGGCCAGCCATTGCACGAAGGCGTCGTCGACGCGCTCGGGCAGCACCACCGGCAGGCGGCTGTGGATGCGCAGGCGCTTGATATGCGGGATAGCGGCCAGCGCCTCGGTCAGCTCGGCCAGCTTGGAGGTGTTCAGTGACAGCGGGTCGCCGCCGGAGAGGATGACTTCGTCGATGCCCGGGTCGGCGGCGATCACGGCGACGGCTTCCTGCCAGCCGCCCTTGGCCGCATTTTCACCGGCGTAGTCGAAGTGGCGGCGGAAGCAGTAGCGGCAGTTGATCGCACAGCTGCCGGTAGTCACCAGCAGGGCGCGACCGCGGTACTTCTGGATCACCCCGGTGGCCTTCTTGGCTGCGCCGTCGCCCACTGCGTCGAAGCTGAACCCGGGCACGATGCGCATTTCCTCGTCGATCGGCAGCACCTGCCGCAGGAGCGGATCGGCCGAGTCACCATGGCGCATGCGGGCGACGAAGCTGCGCGGCACCCGCAAGGCGAACTGGGCGAGCGCCTCGGCCGATACGCCCAGCGCCTGGCCATCCAGCCCCAGCAGCGCCAGCAGCTCGGCCGGATCGCGGACGGCCTGGCGCCAGTGCGCCTGCCAGCGGTCGTCGGGCAGGGGCAGGATGGCTTTTTCTGGAGTGAGGGCGGGGGCTGCGGTTATCATTGGCGGTCAGAAAAACAGATGGCCCACCACACGGCGGGCGTTCCATTCTAATCCGGCCGTCCGCGATACGCGGCGGTTTTGCCAATCCAGGAGTTTCAGCATGGCCAGTTACGGCATGAACGACGTAAAGAACGGGATGAAAATCCTGGTCAACAACCAACCGGCTGTCATCATCGACACCGAATACGTCAAGCCGGGCAAGGGCCAGGCCTTCACCCGCGTGAAGTACCGCCTGATCAAGGATGGCCGCACGCAGGAAGTGACCATGAAGTCGACCGATTCGCTGGATGCAGCGGACGTGGTCGATACCGACATGAACTTCATGTACAGCGATGGCGAGTACTGGCACTTCATGGACCCGGAAACCTTCGAGCAGGTGCAGGCTGACAAGGCCGGCATGAACGGCGCAGAGAAGTGGCTGAAGGGTGAAGAATCCTGCGTGGTGACCCTGTGGAACGGCACCCCGATCGACGTGACCCCGCCGAACTTCGTCGAGCTGAAGATCGTCGAGACCGATCCGGGCGTGCGCGGTGACACCTCGGGCGGCGGCGGCAAGCCGGCCACCCTGGAATCCGGCGCCGTGGTGCGCGTCCCGTTGTTCGTCAACCAGGATGAAATCATCCGCGTTGACACGCGTTCGGGCGAATACTCGGCTCGCGTCAAGTGACGTAATGGCGCGTTTGCGTCAGCGCAAACGCCTTTGCCATTACGTCATCCCCGCGCAGGCGGGGATCGCTCTGGCTCCGGCATTTGCTTTTGTCATTGCACCATCCCCGCCAAGGCAGGGATGGGGGCGCAGGTAACATTGGGCTTCGGGCGACCTTTCGGAAGCCCGGAGCCTTTTTCGCATCCAGCCTTGGCTGGATGAATACAGCAACAGATCCAGAGGTGAACCGGCGTGAGTGATATCCAACCCCAGCAGTGCGATCTATTGATCGAAGCCGGTTACGTGGTGCCGGTAGAACCGCATGCGGTGGTGCTTGAGGACCACGCGGTAGCCATCAGCAACGGCGTTATCGTCGCGGTGCTGCCACGTGCCGAGGCCCGCGCACGTTTCTCCGCCAAGCAGGTCGTATCGCGCCCGGAAGCGGCGCTGATCCCCGGCCTGGTCAATGCCCACACCCATAACCCGATGACGCTGCTGCGCGGCATCGCCGATGACCTGCCGCTGATGACCTGGTTGCGCGAGCACATCTGGCCGGTGGAAGCGGCGGTGATCGGCCCGGAGTTCGTCGCCGACGGCACCACCCTGGCCATCGCCGAGATGCTGCGCGGTGGCACTACCTGCGCCAACGAGAACTATTTCTTCGCCGACGTGCAGGCGGCTGTCTACAAGCAGCACGGCTTCCGCGCGCTGGTGGGTTCGGTGGTGATCGATTTCCCCAGCGCATGGGCCAGGACCGACGACGAGTACTTCGCCCGCGCCACTGAGCTGCATGATGCCTGGCGTGGCGACCCGCTGATCGGCACCGCATTCGCGCCACATGCGCCGTATACGGTGAACGATGCCAATTTCGAGCGGGTGCGGATGCTGTCCGACCAGCTGGATATCCCGGTGCACCTGCACACGCACGAGACCGCGCAGGAAATCAGTGATTCCATCGCCCTGCATGGTCAGCGCCCGCTGGCGCGGTTGGACCGCCTGGGTCTGGTCAATGACCGCCTGATCGCCGTGCACATGACCCAGCTGACCGAGGCCGAGATCCACCTGTGCGCCGAGCGCGGCGTCAGCGTGGTGCATTGCCCGGAGTCGAACCTGAAGCTGGCCTCGGGCTTCTGCCCGGCCTGCGCGCTGGTGCGCGCCGGGGTCAACCTGGCCATCGGCACCGACGGCTGTGCCAGCAACAACGACCTGGACATGTTCAGCGAAAACCGCACCGCCGCCATCCTCGCCAAGACCGTGGCCAACGATGCGACCGCGCTGGATGCGGCCACCACCCTGCGCGCATCGACGCTGGGTGGCGCCCGTGCCTTGGGCTTCGGCGACCGCATCGGTTCGATCGAGGTCGGCAAACAGGCCGATCTGGCCTGCGTGGACCTGTCTGCGCTGGAAACCCAGCCGCTGCATCATGTGTTGTCGCAGCTGGTGTATGCCGCCGGCCGCCATCAGGTCAGCGACGTGTGGATTGCCGGCAAGCCCAAGCTGGTCCAGCGTCAGCTGGTCGACATGGACATCGCCGCGATCACCGCCAATGCGCGCCAGTGGCGCGACCGCATCCGTACCACCCGCGCCTGAGTGCGCAACCGGCCGCCCCACGCGGCCGCACGAGGAAACCGATATGAGCGCAGCTTCCACTTCCACCAATTTCGATCAGGCCGAACTGGACAAGTTCGCCGCCTTGGCCACCCGCTGGTGGGACGCCGACGGCCCGCAGAAGCCGCTGCATGCGCTGAACCCGGTGCGTCTGAAGTACGTGGCCGACCGCGCCAGCCTGCGCGGTGCCAAGGTTCTGGATATCGGCTGCGGCGGCGGCCTGCTCAGCGAAGCGCTGGCAAAGGAAGGGGCGCAGGTGACCGCCATCGATCTGGCCCCGGAGCTGGTGAAGGTCGCGCGTTTGCACGGTCTGGAATCCGGCGTCAGCGTTGATTACCGGGTGCAGGCAGCCGAGGACCTGGCCGCAGAACAGCCGGGCAGCTACGACGTGGTGACCTGCATGGAGATGCTGGAGCACGTGCCTGATCCGGGCGCCATCATCGCTGCCTGCCATCGTCTGCTGCGTCCGGGTGGCAAGCTGTTCCTGTCCACCATCAACCGTACCCCGGCGGCGTTTGCGGTCGCCATCGTCGGTGCCGAGTACATCGCCCGGCTGCTGCCCAAGGGTACGCACCACTACCAGGAATTCATCAAACCGGCCGAGCTGGGGGCGTGGCTGCGTGCCGCCGACCTGTCGCTGCAGGATGTCAGCGGCATGGCCTACGAGCCGTGGCGCAACCGCGCCCGCCTGAGCAGCCGTACCGACATCAACTACCTGGCCTACGCGGTCAAGCCGGAACAGGCATGAGTGCGGGCAGGTTCCCGGCAGCGGTGCTGTTCGACCTGGACGGTACCTTGCTGGACAGCGCGCCGGACTTCGTCGTCACCGCCAACCGCATGCTGCAGGCACGCGGCATGGGCGAGGTGACGCTGGAGCAGCTGCGGCCGGCAGTATCCAAGGGCGCGCGGGCGATGCTGACGGTCGCCTTCCCGCACATGGCCGATGCCGAACGGCACGCGCTGGTGCCGGAGTTCCTCGAAATCTACGAGGCGCTGATCGGCCAGTACGCGACGCTCTTCGATGGCGTTGAGACCATGCTGCGGGCTCTGGAAGAGGCAGGCACCACTTGGGGCATCGTGACCAACAAGCCGGAGTACCTGGCCCGCCTGATCCTGCCGCAGCTCGGCTGGGAGCAGCGTTGTGCGGTGCTGATCGGTGGTGACACCCTGGCCGAGCGCAAGCCGCACCCCTTGCCGCTGGAGGTCGCCGCACAGCGGATCGACATCGCCGCCAGTGCCTGCGTCTACGTGGGCGACGACGAGCGCGACATCATCGCCGCGCGCGCGGCCGGCATGCCGTCGGTGGCCGCGCTGTGGGGTTACCGCCTGGATACGGACGACCCGCAAAGCTGGCAGGCCGACTGCCAGTACGAGCAACCGCAACAACTCTGGCAGCCCGCCGCATGGCCAGCTACCCAACCGGCTTCGGCCTGATTCAACAACGAGGTTTGATGTGAGCAGTGCGCTGGACAGCTTCCTGGACAAGTGGCGGGAGCGTTGGCCGGAATGGGCCTTCGTGGAGCGGTTTGTCGACGAGGCCGATCGTGCCCGCAGCGTGGCGTGGTTCGCGCTGTTGCAGGAATTCGATGACATGCTCAATGCCAGCGGCGACACCACGCCGCAGGATGCCAAGCTGGCCTGGTGGGGCGAAGAGTTGCGTAGTTGGGACAGCCAGCGCTCGCGGCATCCGCTGGGTCGCCTGCTGGAGCCGGTGCGGGCGCCGTGGTCGCAGTTGGCTGATGCCTTGCCGAGCTTGATCGATGCGCGTGATCGCGTGGCCGATGGTGCCCAGGCGCGCAAGGTGTTGGCGCAGTACGCGACTGCGGCTGCGGCGGTGGAGGCGGCGATGTTTGGCAGCAAGCCTTCACCGGCGGCTGCCGAGGCGCTGACCACGCAGATGCTGGCGCTGCGGCTGCAGGAAAATGCCGCGGCGGTGCCGCAGGCCTTCAGCAATGAGATGGAATGGGACAAGGCCTTGCAGGCGGCCTGGCCGTCGCGCGTGGCCGGTCCGCGCCCGCGCCGTGTCTATGCGGTGCTGGCGCGTGGGCGCCAGCAGGCGCGCATCCGTGGTGGCGAATACCAGCCCAGCCCGGCGGGCCTGCTTTGGCGCAGCTGGTGGGCGGCGCGGGGCTGAGGCGGTAGGGCGGAGTTTGCCGGAGTCGCTCCCTTCTCCCGCTTGCGGGAGAAGGTGCCCGAAGGGCGGATGAGGGCAGCTTTGCGCTGTTGCTCTACGAGCTTCGCGGCTTACGCCGCTCCCACAACCATGGTTGGGGTGTGCCTGTAGAGCCGAGCCATGCTCGGCTGAGGCTCTACCACCGGTAAGGCTTTTGCCGAGCATGGCTCGGCACTACAGGTGAAGCTTTTGCCGAGCATGGCTCGGCACTACAGTCGCTTTGCTCTATTTGCCGCGTTCCAGCACCAGCAGCGGGTCGATGCGGGTGTCGAACCAATTCATGCCCCAGTGCAGGTGCGGGCCGGTTGCGCGGCCGGTTGCGCCGACTGCGGCGATGTTCTGCCCCTGCTCGATCCTGTCGCCGACCTTCACGTCGATCCGTGAGAGGTGCAGGAAGTTGGAGCTGATGCCGAAGCCGTGGTCCAGCACCAACGTGCCGCCAGTCAGGTACAGATCCGGGCCCGCAAATGTCACCACGCCGGCCGCCGGCGCCTTTACCGGGGTGCCGGTGGGCACGGCGATGTCCATGCCGGAATGGCCGCTGCCCGGCTGCCCGTTGTAAACCCGCGCATTGCCGAAGCGGCCACTGATGCGCCCCTGTACCGGCCAGATGAAGGTCTGGGTGAAGTCGGTGCGGTCGTCGTCGCGCTTGCGCGATTCGGTCACCAGGGCCTGTTCACGGGCAATGCGCTCGGCGATTGCCGGTGGCGGATTCACGGTCTTTGGCGGTACGCCGTTGACCCGTTCCACCGGCCAGTCGCGCGCAGTCACCGCAATCGAAACGCTCTCGCTGCCGCCATCGGGGCGCTGCACCTGTACCTGCAGCGGGCCTTTCTCGTCACGGCCGATGCCGAATACAACGCTGCCGTAGCTGCTGACCCGCAGCTGCCGGCCCGCATAGCGGACCGTGCTGCCCGCCGGTACCTTGCCGATCACCATCGCGCCCTGCGAGGCACTGGCAGGGAACACGACCCGGTTGTCGAGCAGGTTGCCGATGCCATCCTGCGCCTGCGCGGGCAGGGCGGTGAGCAGGGGCGCTGCGAGCAGCAGCGCACCCATCATCAGGACCGAACGCATCAACGGTCGTAGGTCATGCGCTGGCCGGCCGGTGCGCCGACCAGCTTGCTGCCGTCCCATACCTGCTGGCCGTTGACCCAGGTGGAGGCGATGCGCGAGCGGAAGGTGGTGCCCTCGAACGGCGACCAGCCGCACTTGGACAGCACGTCCTCGCGCTTGACCGTGAACGGCACGTCCTCGACCAGTACCAGGTCGGCGAAGTAACCCTCGCGCAGGAAGCCACGTTCTTCGACGTCGAACAGCTGCGCCGGGGCGTGGGCGAACTTCTGCACTACCTGTTCGCGGGTCAGTTTGCCTTCGTGCACGCGCTCCAGCGCGGCGACCAGCGCGTACTGCACCAGCGGCAGGCCAGACGGGGCCTGGGCGTAGGGCTTCTGCTTTTCTTCCCAGGTGTGCGGGGCGTGGTCGGTGGCCAGCACGTCGAGCACGTCATCGGCCAGCGCGGCGGTGATGGCCTCACGGTCGGATACTTCCTTGATCGCCGGGTTGCACTTGATCAGGTTGCCCTTGGTGGCGTAATCCGGGCGCGCGAAATGCAGGAAGTGCACGCAGGTCTCGGCGGTGATCTGCTTGCGGCTGCCGTCGGCGCGGATCAGCGGGCCCTTCTCGAACAGCGCCAGCTCATCGGCGGTGGAGATGTGCAGCACGTGCAGGCGGGTGCCGTGCTTGCGTGCCAGCGACATTGCCAGGCGGGTGGACTTGATGCAGGCCTCGCGCGAGCGGATGTCCGGGTGCATGTCCGGGGTCAACGCGTCGCCGTATTTTTCCTGGAAGGCCTTCATGTTGGCGTCGATCATCGGCGTGTCTTCGCAGTGCGTGATGATCGGGGTAGGGCACTCGCGGAAGATCGCGTCCAGGGTTTCCGGGTTGTCGACCAGCATGTTGCCGGTGGAGGCGCCCATGAACACCTTCACGCCCGGGGCCTTCTTCGGGTCGAGCACGCGGATCGCTTCCAGGTTGTCGTTGCTGGCGCCGTGGTAGAAACCGTAATTGGCCCAGGCGCGGCCCTTGGCCAGTTCATACTTGGCTTCCAGGATGGTCGAGTCCAGGGTTGGCGGGTTGGTGTTGGGCATGTCCATGAAACTGGTCAGGCCGCCGGCCACGGCGGCCGCCGACTCGCTGGCGATATCGCCCTTGTGGGTCAGGCCCGGTTCGCGGAAGTGCACCTGGTCATCGATCATCCCGGGCAGCAGCCAGCGCCCGCCCGCATCCACCACCTGCTCGCCGTCGCGCGGGGTCAGGCCGCTGCCGATCTGCGCGATACGATCGTTCTCGATACGCAGGTCGCCGTCGAAGGTTCGGCCTTCGTTGACCATGCGGGCATTGCGGATGAGGGTGGAGGACATGTCAGTGTTTTCCTGTGCAGCGGCAAGAGGGGGAATCGGCGCGCTCCGGGACCGGATCCAGTCCGCCCGGATGGAACGGATGGCAGCGCCCCAGCCGGCGCAGGGTAAGCCAACACCCCCGTAGCGGACCGTGTATACGGATCGCGTCCATGGAGTATTCCGAGCAGCTGGGGTAGAAACGACAGCGCGGCCCAAGCAGGGGGCTGATGAAGCGCTTGTAGCAGCGCAGTACGGCAATGAGGAGTCGGCCGATCACTGCTTAATGATAAGCCACTTGGCAAGCGAGCAGGATTTGTCGCAGGATGCGGGATGGCACCGGTAAAGACGACGTGCTTTCCGCTGCCAGCCAGGGGCGATGACGCGCCTGGTTACGTTCCGAACTGCGCGAAACGGTCCGGTGACGCCACCGGACCCGAACTGCACGGGCCGGGCATCCGTTCACATACGGTGCCCGGCGCGGTTGCTGCTGCTGGTCGGGTAGGCTATAAAGGCCCGCTTTCCCGGGCCCCGGGGGAAACAAGGAAGAGCGTTTCGTGGCTGCTAAAAAACCTGCAAAAAAGGCCGTCAAGGTCGCCAAGAAAACCGCCAAGCCCGTAGTCAAGAAGGCGGTGTCCAAGCCGGTTGCAAGCAAGCCGGTGGCCAAGGCTGCCAAGCCGGCCGCGAAGAAGGCACCCGCCACCAAGGCGGTTGCAAAGAAAACGCCGGTCAAGCCAGTAGCGCCTGCCAGCAAACCCGCCGCCAAGAAGGCTGCGGTTAAGACGGTAGTCGCTAAAAAGGCGACCCCCGTTGCCAAGAAGGCCGCAGTTAAAAAGGTGACCAAGCCGGTTGCCGCGCCAGTTGCCAAGAAGGCGGCTGCGCCGGTTGCCAAGGCCACCAAGCCAGCTGCCAAGCCGGTGGTTAAAAAGGTGGCCGAACCAGTGGCTGCCAAGACGCAGAAGACACCTGTCAAACCCGTGGTCAAGTCCGTACCGAAGCCAGCTGCAAAGCCGGCGGCGGCCAAGTCTGTCCCGGTCGAAGTCGCCAAGACGGCCCCAGCTCCGGCACCTGCGCCGGTTGCTGCCAAGCCGGCTGCCGCAGCCAAGACCCCGCAATCCAAGAATCCCGTGCCTGTTTCGAAATCCAACGTCAAAGCTCCCGTCAAATCCACCGCTCCTGTTGCTGTCCGTCCGGTCGGCAAGGTTGCAGTCGCCGTAACCGCGCGTTCGACCGCCCCGGCACCGCGCAGCAAGTACAAGGTCGTCGAGTACGACATCGACGAGGCCACTGGCCGTCCGATCCTGCCGGCCGGCTACAAGCCGAGCGCGGATGAGGAGTACATGAGCACGCTGCAGCAGGAGTACTTCCGCCAGCGCCTGCTCAACTGGCGTGCGGACCTGGTCGAGGAATCGAAGCAGACCATCGAAAACCTGCGCGACGAAGTACGTGACATCGGCGATGAGGCCGAACGTGCCACCCGCGAAACGGAGAACTCGCTGGAACTGCGCACCCGCGACCGTTACCGCAAGCTGATCGGCAAGATCGACAGCACGCTCAAGCGTCTGGAAGCCGGCGACTACGGTTTCTGCGTCGATACCGGCGAAGACATCGGCCTGGACCGCCTGGAGGCGCGTCTGACCGCCGAGCGTACGATTGATGCGCAGGAACGTTGGGAACACCTGCAGAAGCAGCAGGGCGACTGATACCCGCGCCGTCATTGATCCACGGAAACCCCGCCAAGGCGGGGTTTTCCTTTTCCGGAGACGTCATGTCCACTCAACAAGACTTCATGCGCCGTGCTGTTGCGTTGGCACGGGCCAATATCGCCGAAGGCGGGCGCCCGTTCGGCGCGGTGCTGGTCAAGGATGGCCAGGTATTGGCCGAAGCGGCCAACAGCATCCATGCAAGCCAGGATCCCACCGATCATGCGGAGATGCGCGCCATTCGTCATGCCAGTGCGGTGCTGGCATCGCCACGTCTGGACGGATGTGTGGTCTATGCCAGTGGCCATCCCTGTCCGATGTGCCTGGCTGCCATGTATCTGTGTGGCATCGAGCAGGCATGGTTCGCCTATTCGAACGAGGAAGGAGAGCCATTTGGCCTGTCCACGGCCGCGGTTTACACGCGTCTGGCGTTGGGGCCGCAGGCGCCCGGGTCGGGGCTCGGTGTGCTGCGCCCCGAGGGCGAGCAGGGCTTGTATGCCGAATGGGCGGCAGCACGCTGAAGCGCTGCCGCGGTGAGCTCAGGTGATCTGCAGCGACTGCTGCAGCCGTTGCAGATAGTCTTCGAAATACCTGTCGAGGTCGATCTTGCCCGGATGACGCAGCCACAGAAGTTGCAGGCCATCCATCATCGCAATCAGTTCGGCGGCGATCTGGTCCGGATCCGCCGTCGGCGTCACCTCACCGCACTGCTGGGCATGACGCAGGCTGTGGGCGATGTACTGGAGCATCAAGCCGGAACGGCGGTGGAACCAGTCCTGTGCAGGATGATCCTCGCTCAGGCTTTCGGCGTTGAGTAGCGAAAACGCCTTGATCACGCCGGGGAGCTCGGCATTGGCGCGATTGACCAGACGCAGCTGCTCCAGCACCCGCGACCAGGGAAGCGGCGGGCCCGCTGCCGCTTCCTCCAGCGTGTAGTCGTGCGGGTAATCCGGCAGGCGTGGGCTGCGTTGGTCGCGTACCTCAAGCACCGCCAGCAGCATCTCCGTCTTGCTGGGGAAATGATGCAACAGGCCTGGCAGGGTCAGGCCGACCTGGTTTGCAACCTCGGCGAAGGAGGCGTTGCTGAAGCCGTTACGTGCGAATACGTGCATCGCCGCATCAAGAATCTGCTGACGTCGCTGCTCGCCCTTGGGCGAACGACGGCGTGCGCGGGCGATGGTCGAGGTCTGGGGTGAGGTTGGCAAAGTGCGATCCGGCGATGGCATGAGCGGGAGTGTATCCGGCGCGACGGCAGGCGTTGTTGTCCGCCGATCTGTACCCACGTCACAGTTTTTGACAAACCTACCAAGCGATAGGTTTACTGCCGCCGCGTCGCCGTAACGGTCAATGCGGGTAGTGCCGCAACACCCTCCTGCAGAGGGACTGCTTCGAGTCGGGCCTGTCATCGCATTGCCAGCGCGATGGCAGCGGAGCGGTCGACTCCAGCCGAGGAAGAACTGCCGGAATGCCGACGCCGGAATGCCTGCAGCGGAGAAACATGCCCGCGCAGTGCATGCCGAGCCGCTGTGTCCTTGCGGTCGGCGGATGTCACAACGCTGACCGCTCTTCATCACCCTGGGAGAGAGAAGCAATGCGCACGTACTGTTGTACCGGAAGGGGCAGCATCTTCAGCAGGTTGCTGTCGTTGTCTGTACGGGCAAGCGTCAGGATTACCAATACCGGCAGGGTTGCCGGCCAGGAAGTGGTGCAGGTCTATGCCAGCGCGCCACAAGGCGCGTTGCAGAAGCCAGCACAGGAGCTGCGTGCGTTTGGCAAGACGGGTCTGTTGCAGCCGGGGCAGTCGCAGGTGCTGCGGTTCGAGATCGATGGCAAGGATCTGGCTTCGTTCGATAGCAGCCGCGGGCGTTGGGTAGCGGACAGGGGCAGCTACAGCTACAGCCTGCGCGTGGGGGCGTCGTCGCGGGATATCCGCCTGCAGCAGGCATTCGAGAAGGAGCAGGAGAGCGAATACGCGCCGTGACGCGTTGTCAGGTGTGACGCCGCGCCGGGGCATCACCGCCCCGGCGATTTCGTATTCACAGGTCCTGAAGGTTGTCCAGCCTGCGCAGCTGCGGTGCTTTCCATGCTGTGATGGCTGCAACGCCGAGCACCGCACAACCGCCGATGACCACGGCGGTCACCAGCCCCAGCAGGCGCGCCATGCTGCCGCCGTAGAACGCACCCAGCTCGTTGGAGGAGCTGATGAAAATGCCGTTGATCGACGACACCCGGCCGCGCATCTCATCGGGCGTCACCAACTGCATGATGGTCGAGCGCACCACCACCGAAACGCCATCGCAGGCGCCGTAGAACACCAGGATGGCGGCCGAGAGCCAGAAGCTGCGCGACAGCCCGAAGGCGATCACGCACAGGCCGAAGCCGGCCACGGCGAACAGCAGCACGCGCCCGGCGTTGCGGCGCAGCGGGTGCCGGGCCAGCCACAGGCCGACCGCAATCGAGCCCAAGGCTGGAGCTGCGCGCAGGATGCCCAGGCCTTCCGGGCCGTAATGCAGGATGTCCTGGATGAAGGCCGGCAGCATCGCCACCACGCCGCCGAGCAGTACCGAGAACATGTCCAGCGCCATCGCGCCCAGCATGATCTGGTTGGACAACACGAAGCGTGCACCCTCGGCGATGCTGGCAAAGATCGGCGCGCGAGTCTGTGGGGGTGCCGGTTCGCTGACCTTGAGCGAGGCGAGGGCGACCAGTGCCAGCACAGCCATTGCCGCGGCCACGCCGTAGGACAGGCCCTTGCCGCCTACGGCCACCAATACGCCGCCCAGCGCGGGGCCGAGCACCATGCCGGCCTGGAACACCACCGTGCCAAAGCCGGCACCGCGCGCGAACTGCTCACGCTTGAGCACGCGGGCGAACAAGGCGTTGTAGACCGGCGAGAGGAAGGCGCGGACCATGCCGGTCAGCGCGACGGCCAGGTAGATCGGCCACACGCCCTTGACCGGCAGCCAGCCGCTGGCGACGGCGACCAGCATCAAGGCGGTGGCGATCAGGCCCAGGCAGGCGGTCATGCCCAGTTTGCGACGTGGCAGGTGATCGACCAGGTAGCCGGCAAACGGCGCCACGCAGAAGTAGGGCAGTACCTCGGCCAGGCCGATCAGGCCCAGCGAGAATGGATTGCGGGTGACTTCATAGATATGCCAGCCGACCGTGACCGCGACGATCTGGTAGGACAGCATGCCGGCGATGCGGTACAGCAGCAGCTGGGTGTAGCCGGGTTGGCGCAGCAGCTCGCCGATGGAGCCGGAGTTGCTCACTGGCGGGCTTGGGCGGTGTCGCGGATGAAGGCCAGCATCGCTGCCAGGCCGTTGCTGCGGGTTGGCGACAGGTGCTTGGCCAGGCCGATGGCGGACACGTAATCCGGATCGGTGGCGAGGATTTCAGCCGCCGAGCGGCCCGAGTACACGCGCAGCGCCAGATAGATCAGGCCCGAGACAATCGCCGAGTCGCTGATCGCATGGAAGACCAGCTTGTCGGCATTGCCTTCGGGCACGATCCAGACCATGGATTGGCAGCCGAGCAGGCGGTGCTCTTCGGTCTTCCATTCTTCCGGGAAGGTGGGCAGCTTGCGGCCGAGGTCGATCAGGTACTGGTAGCGCTCGGACCAGTCACCGAAGAAGGAGAACTCCTCGGCAATGGCGGCCTGGGCGTCGGCGGCGGTGGGTTCGAGCGGGAAGGGGGAGTTGGTCATTGTGGGTCCTGTGCTTGGCCGCTCGCCTTGGTGGTGAGCGGCTTTGGGTGGGGTGGTGGGAGGACTCTCCCTCACCCCAACCCCTCTCCCGGAGGGAGAGGGGCTCAGTGCGCCGCGAGCCGGCGCTATGTATGCAATTGCAGCTTCCGCTTAAGCCCCTCTCCCGTGAACGGGAGAGGGGTTGGGGTGAGGGGAAGCCTTACCCGCGCTTCCAGCGCACGCCCTGCGGCGTGTCTTCCAGCACGATGTTCTCCGCCGCCAGCTGGTCGCGGATGGCGTCGGCGCGGGCGAAGTCGCGTGCCTGCTTGGCGGCGATGCGCGCGTCGATCAGGGCCTGGATGCGTGCGTCGTCGCCTTCGGCGGCGCCACGCCCGAACCAGTCGGCCGGCGCCTGCTGCAGCAGGCCCAGGGCCAGGCCGGCGCCCAGCAGCTCGCGCTTCAGCCGCTGCTTGTCGTCGCTGGACTCGGCCTTGCGCGCCTCGCTGGCAATGCGCGCCACTTCGGCCAGGGCCAGCGGCGTGTTGAGGTCGTCGTCCAGCGCGGCTTCGACGCTACCCGGGATGCTGGCGACAGCCTCCACATCGGCCAGATCACGCAGCGTGCCGTATAGCCGGTCCAGGGTGCGCACCGACTGCTCGATCAGCGCATCGGACCACTCCAGCGGCTGCCGGTAATGCGCCGACAACAGCGCATAGCGCAGCGCTTCCGGCGGATGCTGGCGGACCAGGTCGTGCACACGCTGGATATTACCGATCGACTTGCTCATCTTGCCGCCGTCGAAGTTGAGCATGCCGTTGTGCAGCCAGAAGCGGGCGAAGGTCTGCCCGCCGTGGGCGCAGACGCTTTGCGCGATCTCGTTCTCATGGTGCGGGAACTGCAGGTCGACGCCGCCGGCATGGATGTCGATGGTCGGGCCCAGGTGGGCGGCGGCCATTGCCGAGCACTCGATATGCCAGCCCGGGCGGCCACGGCCCCAGGGCGAGTCCCAGCCCGGCAGGTCGTCGCTGGAGGGCTTCCACAGCACGAAATCGCCGGCATCACGCTTGTACGGGGCGACCTCGACGCGGGCGCCGGCCAGCATTTCCTCCGGGTCGCGGCGCGAGAGCTTGCCGTAGTCGGCGAAGCTGGCGACCGAGAACAGCACATGGCCCTCGGCAGCATAGGCGTGGCCGGTGCTGATCAGCTGCTCGATCATCGTGATGATCTGCGGCATGTGCGCGGTGGCCTCCGGCTCGATATCCGGCGGTACCACGCCCAGCGCGGCCATGTCCTCGCGGTAGGCGGCGGCAAAACGGTCGGTGATGGTCGAGATCGGCACGCCCTGGTCCTTGGCCGCGGCGTTGATCTTGTCGTCAACGTCGGTGATGTTGCGCGCGTAGCGCAGTTTTCCGTAGCGGCGACGCAGCAGGTCGGCCAGCACCCCGAACACCACCGGGCCGCGCGCATTGCCGATATGTACATAGTTGTAGACCGTGGGGCCGCACACATACAGGGTGGGGGCGGCGGGGTCGAGCGGAGCAAACGGCTCCAGCTGCCGCGTCAGGTTGTTGTGCAGGCGCAGGGTCATGGCAATCCGGGGGTGAGCGAACCCGCCAATTCTAGCGGTCCGGGCCGGGTCGGGCACCCCCGGGCTGGGCAATACGCGTACGGATGGGTAATGTTCAGGCCCGGGGCAGCTGTGCTGCCTACACTAGTACCCGCCACCCGCGCCCAATGCTCCAGCCGATATCTTGATGAAACCTGCTCCATTGCTGTCGATGATCTGCCTTCTGGCTGGCGCCGCTGTGCCCGCATTTGCGCAGGAACCGGAGCAGCGCAATCGCGTGGTGATCATGGAAAACGTGCGCTACGACTACGCGCAGGTGCTCAATGTCGAGCCGGTGTTCCAGACCCTGCGGGCCAGCCGTACCGAGGAACACTGCGAGCCGGTGTCCACCCGCACGCTGGCACCGGTGCAGGTCAAGGGCGAAGAGGACAAGGGTGGGTTCCGCCGCTTCTGGGATTCGGTGCGCGGCATGTTCAGCCAACGCGAAGGGCAGGAGCAGGAAGAAGAAATGGCGTTTGCTCCGCAGGGTTCCAGTGCGTCCTCCGCGTTGCTGACCCCGGAGTGCAAGATTGTCGAGGTAGGCCGTGAGTTCCGCCGGCCTATCGCCTATGACGTGGACTACGTCTACAAGGGCATCAAGTTCCGCTCGCGTCTGCCCGAAGACCCGGGTAACCGGCTCAAGCTGCGGGTGTCGATAACCCCGGATATCGGCCAGGCACCGCCAGCGGCGACCAGCGTTCCCTGATGTTGCACCGCGACACTTGCGCCGGCCTGACCCGCGTGCGAGTATGCCTGACGATGAAAGCTACCAGCTTCCAGCACGAATCCAGCACCGCCCGGATGGCCTCCGGCATGACGTCCCGTGCCCGCCGACCGGAATCCCACATATTCGCTGGGTGACCGGAGCTTCGTGCTGTCTGTTCGGAAAACCCAGCCCAGGCTGGGTTTTTTCGTTTCTGGTTTGGCAAAAGTTTCAAACGCAATGAGCCGCGCGCATGCGCATCCGCCCACCGGCGACGGTGGATCTCCGCAATAAAGGATGGATCGATGTCTCTGAAGCACTTTTTGAACACCCAGGACTGGAGCCGCGCCGAACTTGACGCGCTGCTCACCCAGGCAGCCTTGTTCAAGCAGAACAAGCTGGGTGACGACCTGAAGGGCAAGTCGATCGCCCTGGTGTTCTTCAACCCGTCCATGCGCACCCGCACCAGCTTCGAGCTGGGCGCGTTCCAGCTGGGCGGCCACGCCGTGGTGCTGCAGCCGGGCAAGGACGCATGGCCGATCGAGTTCAACCTCGGCACGGTGATGGACGGTGATACCGAAGAGCACATTGCCGAAGTGGCCAAGGTGCTGGGGCGCTACGTCGACCTGATCGGCGTGCGCGCGTTCCCGAAGTTCGTGGACTGGAGCAAGGACCGCGAGGACCAGGTGCTGAAGAGCTTTGCCAAGTACTCGCCGGTGCCGGTCATCAACATGGAGACCATCACCCATCCCTGCCAGGAGCTGGCGCATATCCTGGCGCTGCAGGAGCACTTCGGCACCAGCGACCTGCGCGGCAAGAAGTACGTGCTGACCTGGACCTACCACCCCAAGCCGCTGAACACCGCCGTTGCCAACTCGGCGCTGACCATCGCCACCCGCATGGGCATGGACGTGACCCTGCTGTGCCCGACCCCGGATTACATCCTGGACGAGCGCTACATGGGCTGGGCCGAGCAGAACGTCGCCGAGAGCGGCGGTTCGCTGCAGGTCAGCCACGACATCCAGAGTGCCTATGCCGGCGCCGACGTGGTCTACGCCAAGAGCTGGGGCGCGCTACCGTTCTTCGGCAACTGGGAGCCGGAAAAGCCGATCCGCGACCAGTACAAGCACTTCATCGTTGACGAAGCCAAGATGGCGCTGACCAACAACGGTGTGTTCAGCCACTGCCTGCCCTTGCGCCGCAATGTGAAGGCCACTGACGGCGTGATGGATTCGCCGCAGTGCATTGCCATCAACGAGGCCGAGAATCGCCTGCACGTGCAGAAGGCGATCATGGCGGCAGTAATCGGCAAGTAACGCTCTAGCCCCTCTCCCTCCGGGAGAGGGGTTGGGGTGAGGGCAAAGCTCCTCACTCCAGATGCATCCTCATATACGCCTACCCCCTCCCCAACCCCTCCCCCCCGGCGGGGGAGGGGCTCAAGAACCAAAGCAGAGATTTCTTCCCCATGAGCAAAGACATCGTCCTCGCCTTCTCCGGCGGCCTCGACACCAGCTTCTGCGTGCCTTACCTGCAGGAGCGCGGCTACAACGTGCACACCGTGTTTGCCGACACCGGCGGCGTGGATGCCGACGAGCGTGACTTCATCGAAAAGCGTGCGGCCGAACTGGGCGTCACCAGCCACGTCACCGTCGACGGCGGCCCGGCCATCTGGAATGGTTTCGTCAAGCCGTTCGTATGGGCAGGCGAGGGCTACCAGGGCCAGTACCCGCTGCTGGTTTCCGACCGTTACCTGATCGTTGACGCCGCGCTCAAGCGCGCCGCCGAACTGGGCACCAACATCATCGCCCACGGCTGCACCGGCATGGGCAACGACCAGGTGCGTTTCGACCTGGCAGTGAAGGCTCAGGGCGACTACCAGATCGTTGCGCCGATCCGTGAAATCCAGAAGGAACACACCCAGACCCGCGCCTACGAGCAGAAGTACCTGGAAGCGCGTGGCTTCGGCGTGCGCGCCAAGCAGCAGGCCTACACCATCAACGAGAACCTGCTGGGCCTGACCATGTCCGGCGGCGAAATCGACAAGTGGGAAGCCCCGGGCGAGGGCGCCCGTGGCTGGTGCGCACCGCGCAGCGCATGGCCGGTGGAGCCGCTGACCGTGACCCTGAAGTTCGTCGAGGGCGAAGCCGTCGCGCTTGACGGCAAGGCACTGCCGGGTGAGCAGATCCTGGCCAAGCTCAACAAGCTGTTCGCGCAGTACGGCGTGGGCCGCGGCGTCTACACCGGCGACACCGTGATCGGCCTGAAGGGCCGCATCGTGTTTGAAGCCCCGGGCCTGGTTTCGCTGCTGGCCGCGCACCGCGCGCTGGAAGATGCGGTGCTGACCAAGCAGCAGAACCGCTTCAAGCCGGAAGTGGCGCGCAAGTGGGTGGAGCTGGTGTACGAAGGCTTCTACCACGACCCGCTGAAGGCCGACATCGAAGCCTTCCTGAAGTCCTCGCAGTCCAAGGTGACCGGCGAAGTGGTGCTGGAAACCCGGGGTGGCCGCGTTGACGCGGTGGCCGTGCGTTCGGAGCACATCCTCAACGCCAAGGGCGCGACCTACGCACAGTCGGCCGACTGGGGCGTGGAAGAAGCCGAAGGCTTCATCAAGCTGTTCGGCATGAGCTCCACGCTGTACGCGCAGGTAAACCGCTAAGTGCTGTTAGCCCCTCTCCCTCTGGGAGAGGGGTTGGGGTGAGGGTAGGGGCGCAGCCGCATGCAACGTTGGCGCAGCCTTACCCTCATCCGCCCCTTCGGGGCACCTTCTCCCGCGGGGAGAAGGGAGCTTCGTCCGCCTCCGCCATGAACTGCAACCATGACCAAGCTGCTCCAATCCACCCTCGATCACCTGGAAAAGCTGGTGTCCTACGACACCCGCAATCCGCCGCGTGCCATCACCACCGGTGGCATCTTTGATTACCTGCGCGACAACCTGCCGGGCTTCAATGTCGAGGTGATCGACCACGGCGCCGGTGCGGTCAGCTTCTACGCGGTGCGCGGCACCCCCAAATACCTGTTCAACGTGCACCTGGACACCGTGCCGGACTCCCCGCACTGGTCGGCCGATCCACATGTGATGCGTCGCCTGGACGACCGCGTGGTCGGCCTCGGCGTCTGCGACATCAAGGGCGCTGCCGCTGCGCTGGTGGCTGCTGCCAACCTTAGCGACGGCGACGCCGCCTTCCTGTTCTCCAGTGACGAAGAAGCCAACGATCCGCGCTGCATCGCCGCCTTCCTGGCGCGTGGCATCCCCTACGAAGCGGTGATCGTCGCCGAGCCGACCATGAGCGAAGCCGTGCTGGCGCACCGTGGCATCAGCTCGGTGCTGATGAAGTTCCAGGGCCGCGCCGGCCACGCCTCGGGCAAGCAGGATCCGTCCGCCAGCGCCCTGCACCAGGCCATGCGCTGGGGCGGCAAGGCACTGGACCATGTCGAGTCGCTGGCGCATGCACGCTTTGGCGGCCTGACCGGCCTGCGCTTCAACATCGGCCGCGTCGAAGGCGGCATCAAGGCCAATATGATCGCGCCCGAGGCCGAGCTGCGCTTTGGCTTCCGCCCGCTGCCGTCGATGGATATCGATGCACTGCTGGCCACCTTCGCCGGCTTTGCCGAGCCGCAGGCCGCGCATTTCGAGGAAACCTTCCGCGGCCCAAGCCTGCCATCCGGTGATATCGCCCGCGCCGAGGAACGCCGTCTGGCTGCGCGCGACATCGCCGACGAGCTCGGCCTGCCAATCGGCAATGCCGTGGATTTCTGGACCGAGGCCTCGCTGTTCTCGGCCGGTGGCTACACAACCATGGTGTACGGCCCGGGCGATATCGCCCAGGCCCACACCGCCGACGAGTTTGTGACGCTGGAGCAGTTGCAGCGCTACGCCGAATCGGTGCTGCAGATCCTGCAACGCGGCGCCTGAGCCGCACGTGGCCCGGCGGCCTGCCGCCGGCTCCTTCCCGCGACGCATAACGTCGCCATGTAGATACAAGCAATGTCCCCAGCCATGCAGCCGCACCGCCAGACCCGCCAGACCATCGTCCGCCTGCTTTCGAGCATGGCCAGCGCGAAGGAAATCAGCCAGTACCTCAAGCGCTTTTCGCAGCTTGATGCCAAGCGCTTTGCCGTGGTCAAGGTCGGTGGCGCCGTGCTGCGCGACGATCTGGAAGCGCTGACCTCGTCGCTGTCCTTCCTGCAGGAAGTTGGCCTGACCCCGATCGTGCTGCACGGTGCCGGCCCGCAGCTCGATGCCGAATTGTCCGCTGCCGACATCGAGAAGCAGACCATCGACGGCCTGCGCGTGACCTCGCCCGAAGCCCTGGCGATCGTGCGCAAGGTGTTCCAGCAGTCCAACCTGAAACTGGTTGAAGCCCTGCAGCAGAACGGTGCGCGTGCCACCTCGATCACCGGTGGCGTATTCGAAGCCGAGTACCTGGACGTGGACACCTACGGTCTGGTCGGTGAGGTGAAGAAGGTCAATCTGGCGCCGATCGAAGCCAGTTTGCGCGCCGGTTCCATCCCGGTGATCACCAGCCTGGGCGAAACCCCGAGCGGGCAGATCCTCAACGTCAACGCAGACTTTGCCGCCAACGAGTTGGTGCAGGAATTGCAGCCGTACAAGATCATCTTCCTGACCGGCACCGGCGGCCTGCTGGACGAAGAGGGCAAGCTGATCGACTCGATCAACCTGTCCACCGAGTACGACCAGCTGATGCAGCAGCCGTGGATCCACGGTGGCATGCGGGTCAAGATCGAGCAGATCAAGGACCTGCTGGACAAGCTGCCGGAAGAATCCTCGGTGTCGATCACGCGCCCGGCCGACCTGGCCAAGGAACTGTTCACCCACAAGGGCTCGGGCACCCTGGTACGTCGCGGCGAGAAGGTGCTGAAGGCGACATCGTGGGACCAGCTGGACACCACGCGCTTGAAGGCGCTGATCGAATCCAGCTTCGGTCGTACCTTGGTGCCGGATTACTTCGAGAAGACCAAGCTGCTGCGCGCCTATGTCAGCGAGAACTACCGCACTGCGGTGATCCTCACCAACGAGGCTGAGGGCGTCTATCTGGACAAGTTCGCGGTGCTCGACGACGCCCAGGGCGAAGGCCTGGGCCGCGCGGTGTGGAACGTGATGCTGGAGGAAACCCCGCAGCTGTTCTGGCGCTCACGCAACGGCAACCCGGTCAACCATTTCTACTATTCCGAGTCCGACGGCTGCTACAAGCTGGACCACTGGAAGGTGTTCTGGTTCGGCGCCAACGACTTTGACAGCATCAAGGGCTATGTCGCGCATTGCGGCGAGCGCAAGCCGAGCCTGCAGGGGTGAGCGTGGACCTGGCTACCGCCGGGCACTGGAGCCAGGTCCCGGTCCTGAAGGGGCGGCACGTGACCCTGGAGCCGCTGCAGCTGGCGCATGTGCCGGCGCTGCAGCGTGCCCTGGGGGAAGGCGAGTTGGCGCGCTGCTGGTACACCAATGTGCCTACGCCCGAGCATGCCGGTCATTACGTGGTTGCCGCACTGGAAGCGCAGTCGCAGGGCCGCGTGCTGGCCTTTGTGGTCCGCGATGCCAGTGGCGAGGTGGTTGGCAGCACGCGTTTCTACGCGCTGGAAGCCGATGTGCCGCGCCTCAACATCGGCTACACCTGGTACCACCCGCGCGTGCAGCGCAGCGGCTTGAACACCGAAGCAAAGTTGCTGTTGTTGCATCATGCCTTTGAAACCCTGGGTTGCATCAGCGTGGGCTTCGAGACCAGCTGGTTCAATCAGGCTTCGCGCAATGCCATTGCCCGCCTCGGTGCGAAGCAGGATGGCGTGCTGCGCAGCCACAAGCGTCATGCCGACGGATCGCGCCGCGATACCGTGGTGTTCTCCATCATTGATACGGAATGGCCGGCGGTGAAAGCCCACCTGCAATTCCTTCTGGATTCGCATTCATGACTGACAAGAAATTCTCGGTAGGCATTGTCGGCGCACGCGGTTACACCGGTGCCGAACTGATCCGCCTGCTGGCCGCACATCCGCGCATCGAGCTGGCCTTCGTGTCCTCGCGCGAGCTGGACGGGCAGCGCGTGGCCGACCACAACAGCGCCTATACCGGCGAGCTGCGCTATGAAAGCCTGGGCCCGGACGCGGTGGCGGCCAAGGGCGTGGACGCGGTGGTGCTGGCCCTGCCCAACGGCAAGGGCGAACCGTTCGTGGCGGCGCTGGATGCGGCGGCACCGGACACGGTGATCGTCGACCTGTCGGCCGACTACCGTTTCGACAACAGCTGGTATTACGGCCTGCCGGAACTGACCCGCGCGCGCTATGCCGGGCAGAAGCGCATCAGCAACCCGGGCTGCTATGCCACGGCCATGCAGCTGGCGATCGCGCCGCTGCTGAGCCAGCTCGCCGGTCCGCCGACCTGCTTTGGTGTCTCCGGCTGGTCCGGTGCCGGCACCACGCCGTCGGACAAGAACAACCCCGAGCTGCTGCGCGACAACCTGATGCCTTACGCCTTGACCAACCACGTGCATGAGCGCGAGGTGTCGACTCAGCTCGGCGTGCCGGTGGAGTTCATGCCGCATGTGGCCCCGCATTTCCGCGGCATCACCATGACCGTCAATCTGTGGCTGCAGCAGCCGCGCAGCCGCGAAGAGATCGTCGCCCTGTACGCGCAGCGCTATGCCAACGAGCCCCTGGTCGAGGTGGTGGATGAGGCGCCGTGGGTCAGCCGCATTGCCGGCAAGCACGGTGTACAGATCGGTGGCTTCACCATGGCGCCGGGCAACAAGCGCGTGGTAGTGGTGGCGACCATCGACAACCTGCTCAAGGGCGCGGCTACCCAGGCATTGCAGAACCTCAACCGGGCGTTGGGGCTGGATGAACTGATGGCGGTTCCGTACTGATTCTGGTGGGCAGCGGCGGCTGAGAGGTTGTCCGCTTCGCGGCTTACGCCGCGCCTACATGGCTGCATTGAGAGAGATCGACATGACAAATTTGCTTTGGCAGAAGCCCGGCGTTGCGGTTGATGCGAAGATCCAGACCTTCCTGGCCGGTGACGACGTCATCCTGGACCGTGAGTTTTTCCTGCACGACATCCAGGCCAGCACCGCACACGCCGAGGGCCTGCAGCACATCGGCATCCTCAGCGCCGACGAGTTGGGCGCGCTCAAGCGCGAGCTGGCCATCCTGGCCGAGGATTTCCGCAACGGCAGCTTCGTGCTGGACGAGCAGTACGAGGATTGCCATTCGGCCATCGAGGCACGCCTGACCGAGCGCCTTGGCGATGCCGGCCGCAAGATCCACACCGGCCGCAGTCGCAACGATCAGATCCTGGTCGCTACCCGGTTGTGGCTGAAGGACAAGCTGGAGCGTGTTGCGCAGATCAGCGCCGAAGTTGCGAAGGTCGCGCTGGACCGCGCCGCTGCCGAACCGCTGCAGCCCTTGCCGGGCTACACGCATATCCAGCGCGCCGTGGTGTCCTCGGCGGGCATGTGGTGGGCCGGCTGGGCCGAGGCCTTCATCGACAATGCCATTCGTGCCCGCGACACCCGCGCGCTGATCGACACCAACCCGCTGGGGACGGCGGCCGGTTACGGCGTCAACCTGCCGCTGGACCGCGAGCACACCACCAAGGCGCTGGCATTCTCGCGCATGCAGATCAGCCCGATCTATGCGCAGCTTTCGCGCGGCAAGTTCGAGTTGGCGGCATTGGAAGCCTTGGGCGGCGCCACCCTGGACCTGCGTCGTATCGCCTGGGACCTGTCGCTGTTCACCACCGGTGAGTTCGCCTTCGTGGCGCTGCCGGCGCAGTACACCACCGGCAGCTCGATCATGCCGAATAAGCGCAACCCGGATGTGATCGAGTTGATGCGTGCCACCCATGCCAGCGTTGCCGCCGCGCGTACCGAGATCGAGCAGCTGCTGTCGCTGCCGTCCGGCTATCAGCGTGACCTGCAGAACTCCAAGGGCGCCATCGTGCACGGCTTTGGCCGCGGCCTGGCGGCGCTGGAACTGTTGCCGGCCTTGTTGTCGAACCTGGATTGGCGCGATGACAATATCCGCGCAGCGATTGATTCGGGCATGTATGCGACCGACGTTGCGGTGGAAGCCGCGGTGGCGGGCGTGCCGTTCCGTGATGCTTACAAGGCTGCAGCAGAGGCGGCGGATACGGCGGGGCAGGGGCGTACGCCCGAAGGCAGCCTGGCGGCGCGCGTGTCGCCCGGTGCGGCAGCGGATCTGCGACTGGAAGAGCTCAGTGCGCGCTGGAGCGCGTTGCAGGGCTGATGTTTTGATGCGGGCGCCGGAGGGCGCCCGTATTGGTTTTTGCCCCGGCTCTTGCTGTGGCATTGGCTTCGGCTTCGGCTTCGGCTGTGGCTGTGGCTGTGGCTGTGGCTTTGGCTTTGGCTTTGGCTGTGGCTCTGGCTGTGGCTCTGGCTGTCCCTTCTCCCGCCTGCGGGAGAAGGTGCCCAAAGGGCGGATGAGGGGGGCTTTTGATTTTCGCTTAGCTAGAAGCTTGCCCTCACCCCAACCCCTCTCCCGCAGGCGGGAGAGGGGCTTAAGCCAAAGCCAAAGCAAGTTCCAAGCGAAAGCAATCGCACCAACTTCCGCTTCGGCGTGGTGTCATACGCAGCTAAAGGAGAATTCAATGAAGCTCTACCTGGTACTGGCAATGCGCAAGCCGTCATTCGACGACGCAGTGATTGCCCCACACATAGCTTTCCTCAACGCACTTGTTGCGAAAGACCAGCTGCACCTGACCGGTGGTTTCAGCGACGGTACCGGCGGCGCCTACGTGCTGAAGAATGTCGACACCCTCGAAGCCGCCAAGGCCATCGTCGCCAGCGACCCTTTGGCCATCCAGGGCAGCTCCGAGCTGACCATCCACGAGTGGAACACCCGCTGATCCCATGATCCAGACGTCGTTCTCTCCGTTCACCGAACAAACACTGCCGCAATGGCGCCGCGCCGTCCTCAAGGTCGGCAGCAGTCTGCTGGCGGCCGATGGTGGCGGTCTGACCCCGCGTTTCGCGCTTGGACTGGCGCAGTTTGTCTCGGCCAATGTGCTGGCCGGGCGCGAAGTGGTGATCGTCTCCTCCGGCGCCGTTGCTGCCGGCCGCGCCATCGTTCCCAAGGCCGCTGAGGCCGGTGCAGCCATGGCCGCGCGACAGGCGCTGGCTGCGCTGGGGCAGGCGCAGCTGATCGCCTTGTGGCAGCGCTTCTTCGAGCGCCCGGTGGCGCAGGTGCTGTTGACCCACGACGACCTGCGCAATCGCCGCCGTTATCTCAATGCGCGCGCAACGCTCAATGAGTTGCTGGCACTGGGCGCCTTGCCGGTGATCAACGAGAACGACACCGTGTCGGTGGATGAGCTCAAGCTTGGCGACAACGACAACCTCGCCGCCATCGTCGCCGCGCTGGTCGATGCCGATGCCTTGTTCATCGCCACCGACATCGACGGGTTGTACACCGCCGACCCGCGCAGCAATCCCGATGCACAACCGATCAACGAGGTCGCCGAATTGACCCCGGACGTCCTTGCAATGGCTGGCGGCAGCGGCAGCGCGGTAGGCACCGGTGGCATGCAGACCAAGCTGCAGGCCGCTGCCAAGGCCGGCGCGGCCGGCATCGATACCTTCCTGTTCAATGGCCGCAGCGCCGACGTGGTGCGCGGGTTGGCACAGGGGCGCTTGTACGGCACCCGCCTGCATGCCGGGCAGTCACGTATTGCCGCGCGCAAGTATTGGCTGAAACATGCGCCGCTGGAGCCGGGTGCGATCCTGATCGACGCCGGCGCGGCACGCGCATTGCGTGACAAGGGCGCCTCGCTGCTGCCAGGGGGCGTGGTGGGTGCGGAGGGCGAGTTCCGCCGTGGTGACATGGTGGAGGTGCGGCTGTTCGATGCGCGGGGCCAGCAACAGGTGGCGCGCGGCGTCAGCCAGTACTCGGCAGTCGATATCCGCCGCATCAGCCAGCACCACACCCGTGAGATCGAATCCATCCTTGGCTACAACTACGGCGACAACGTGGTCCACCGTGACGACCTGGTGTTGCTGTGAGTTTTCCTTTGATCATCGGCAGGACAGAACATGAGTGATATCCGCACCCTTGCATTGCAGTGCCGCGATGCCGCGCAGCAACTGGGCCTGCTTTCCAGTCAGGCCCGCAGCGCGCTGCTGAAGTCGATGGCTGCTGCGCTGGAAGCCGATGCAGGCAGCATCCTCGTCGCCAACGCGCGTGACCTGCAGGCGGCACGCGACAAGGGGGTGGGCTCGGCGATGCTGGATCGGCTGGCCTTGAACCCGGAACGACTGCGCGGCGTGGCCGATGCGCTGCGCGAAGTCGCTGCCTTGCCGGATCCGGTAGGCGAGGTGACTCGGGACTACGACCGCCCCAATGGCATCCGTGTGCAGAAGGTGCGGGTACCGCTGGGCGTGATCGCGATGATCTACGAGGCACGCCCGAACGTGACCGCCGACGCTGCGGCGCTGTGCATCAAGGCCGGCAACGGCGTGATCCTGCGCGGTGGCTCGGAGGCCATCCATTCCAATACGGCGATTGCTGCCAGCCTCAAGCGTGCGTTGCGCGAGGCCGGCTTGCCGGATGCGGCACTTACCCTGGTTGAAGACCTGCGCCGCGAGACCATGCTGGAGCTGCTGCAGCTCAATGACCTCATCGACCTGGCCATCCCGCGCGGCGGTGAAGGCTTGATCCGTTTCGTCGCGGAGCATGCGCGGGTGCCGGTAATCAAGCACTACAAGGGCGTCTGCCACCTGTTTGTCGATGACAGCGCTGACCTGCAGTTGGCAGTGGACCTGCTGGTGGATGGCAAAACCTCGCGCCCGGCGGCCTGTAACTCGCTGGAGACCTTGCTGGTGCATGAGGCCATCGCGCCACGCTTCCTGCCGCTGGCCGCGGCCGCGCTGCGCGAGAGGGGTGTCGAACTGCGCGGTGATGCAGCCAGCCAGTCGCTGCTGCCCGGCATCGCCGCGGCCACCGAGGAGGATTACGCGGCCGAATACCTGGACCTGATCCTGGCCATCCGTGTGGTGCCGGACATGCAGGCGGCCATCGCCCATATCCAGACCTATACCTCCGACCATACCGAGGTGATCGCCACCGGCGATCCGGCCCATGGCGAAGCCTTCGTGCGTGCACTGCGCTCGGCGGTGGTGATGGTCAATGCCTCTTCGCGCTTCTCCGACGGCGGCGAACTGGGACTGGGTGCGGAGATCGGCATTTCCACCACGCGCCTGCATTCCTACGGGCCAATGGGGCTGGAGGCACTCACGGTGGAGCGCTTCGTCGTGCGTGGCGAAGGCCAGGTCAGGCATCCGCTGAAGTAACAGTAGAGGACCGCCATCGTGGCCTCGTAGCCCGGGTAAGCGCAGCGCACCCGGGAGCACATGGCGTTGGTAGCTGCAGGCCTTCGATCGTTGCAATCCCCGGGTGCGCTGCGCTTACCCGGGCTACGTTGCTTGCGCGAATACGAAAAAGCCGCCGATTCACATCGGCGGCTTTCCTGTATCAACGGCAGCTCACTTCCAGTGGTCTTCCAATTGCTGTGGTTTGCAGGCAAACCAGGCGCCGGTCAGCAGCACGCCGGAACATACGGCGAGGAAGGCGAACGACCAGGTCCAGCCGTTGCTCAGGCCATGCAGCCAGCCAAACAGCAGCGGGCCCAGGCTGGCCAGGCTGTAACCCACGCCCTGCATGAAGCCGGACAGCGCTGCCGAGCCGGCCTGGCTGCGGGTGCGCAGGTTGATCAGGGTCAGGCCGAGCGGGAAGGTGGACGGGCCCAGGCCGGCGATCACCGCCCACAGCAAGGGCGCGCTCATCGGTGCCCACAGCAGGCCAGCGAAGGCGATCATGTTCAGCACGAACACCATCACCGCGATCGGGAACGGATTGCGCATGCGCACCGCAAGTGCCGGTACCAGCAGGGACGGCAGCAGGCCGATGGCCGAATACACCGCCACCATCACGCCGCCGAAGGATTCACTGGCACCGGCTTCCACCATCACCTTCGGCAACCAGGTGAACAGCGAATACGTACCCAGCGAGGTCATGCCGAACATCAGCGCCATGCCCCAGCCGAGTTGCGTCTTCCAGACGCGGCCAGCGGCATGCTCGGCGTTGGTGGTGGTTGTTGCTTCCGCGCGTGGGGCGCTGCGTGCCAGCAGGATCCACGGCAGCAACGCGGCCAGCGACAGCAGTGACCACATGCCCAGCGAGATGCGCCAATCGAACTGATCAGCCACCGGTACCGCCAGCAGCGCAGGCACCATGGTGCCGGCCTGCAATACGGTGATGTAGATGGTGCTCAAGGTGCCGACGCGGTCGGCGAAATAGCGCTTTACCAGCGGCGGCACCACCACGTTGCCCATGCCCATGCCGGCCAGGGCGATCGCCGAGCCCAGCAACAGCATGCCGACGTTGCCGGAGAAGGCGCGCAACAGCAGGCCGGTGGTAGCCAGCACCATGGTCAGTACTGCCGTGCGCTCCAGGCCAATGGCGCGGGTGATGCGTGGGGTGGCCAGGCCGAATACGGCGAAGGCAGCGGTCGGCATCATGCCGAGCACGCCGGTCATGGTGCTGCCGAAATCGAAGATGTGGCCGAGTCGGTCCAGCAGCGGTGTCAGCGAGGTGACGGCGCTGCGCAGGTTGGCCGAGACCAGCACGATGGCGATGAATGCCAGCAGGCGGCCCTTGAGCAGGGGGTGCCGGGAAAGGGGCTGGGCGGACGTGGACATTGCTTACTCCGACGCGGTGGGTGGCGTCGTTTGAAACCCACCAAAAACAAAAGCCGACCAGAGGCCGGCTTTTGTCAAATTGGTCGGGGAGACAGGATTCGAACCTGCGACCTCTACGTCCCGAACGTAGCGCTCTACCAGACTGAGCTACACCCCGAAGGAGCCGCCTATGATAGCGGTGAACCTCGTGCCCTGCAAGTTCTTTTGTTCAGCCAGCGCTGCCTGCAAGGCGTGGTGCGTTGGCTGCCGGTAATCATGTACCGGCGAATAAAAAGCCTGGACAACGTTGCCGTTGTTCCAGGCTAGTTTCGACCCTTTGGTCGGGGAGACAGGATTCGAACCTGCGACCTCTACGTCCCGAACGTAGCGCTCTACCAGACTGAGCTACACCCCGCGAAGGGAGCCGGAAAGATACGCTCAGTCCGGCGTTTTGGCAATACCTTCACGCAGTTTTTCAGCGCTTTGCATCGATCTTGTTTGCTTCGCGCGCTTCAAACCACATGCCGTTGAGGATGGCGACCGTCGCAGCGAGGCCAGCACCCAGAATCCAAGCGAAATACCACATGAGTTGTCTCCTTGATGTTGTCGTTGCGGATCAGTAGGCGTTCGGGTTTTCACCCATTTCTTCCAGCGTGGTCTTGCCCTTCAGTACGCGGTACACCCAGGTGGTGTAGGCGATGATGATCGGCAGGAAGATCACGGTGGCCAGCAGCATCACCCACAGGGTCAGGTGGCTGGAGGAGCCGTCCCACACCGTCAGGCTGGAGCCCGGCTGGGTGGAGGAGGGCAGCAGGAACGGGAAGATCGCAAAGCCGACGGTGAGGATGATGCCGGCAATGGAGGCGCCGGAGGCGATGAAGGCCAGGCCGCCACGACGCTTGCGTAGCAGGACTGCGCTGGCAAGTGCACCCAGCAGGCCCACCATCGGCGCCAGGATCGTGGCCGGCATGGTGCTGTAGTTGTGCAGCCAGCCGCCGGCCTGGGAGAACTCAGCCGTCTTCAACAGCGGGTTGCTGGCACCATCGGTAACCACCTGCGAGGTGATCTGGTAGCCCGGCAGGCCGAAGGCAACCCAGGCACCGGCAAGGGCGAACAGTACGAACGAGGCAATGGCGGCGATGCTGCCGATCTTTGCCGAACGCTCAGCGACCGGGCCGCTGGTCTTGAGCACCAGCATGGCGGCACCGTGCGACACCAGCATCGCCACGCTGACCAGGCCTGCCAGCAGGGCGAACGGGGTCAACAGGCCGAGCAGGTTGCCGGTGTAGAACACGCGCTGGGTGTCATCGAAGTGGTACGGCACGCCAAGCAGCACGTTGCCAACCGCCACGCCCATGATCAGCGCCGGGATGAAGCCACCGATGAACAGCGCCTTGTCCCAGTTGTTGCGCCAGCGCTGGCTGGGCATCTTGCCGCGGTACTTGAAGCCGACCGGGCGCAGGATCAGGGCGAACAGGATCAGGAACATCGCCAGGTAGAAGCCGGAGAAGCTCACCGCATACAGCGGCGGCCAGGCGGCGAAGATCGCGCCGCCACCGAGCACCAGCCACACCTGGTTACCTTCCCAAACCGGGCCGATGGTGTTGATCACCAGGCGGCGCTCTTCATCGGTCTTGGCCACGAACGGCAGCAAGGTGCCAACGCCCAGGTCGAAACCGTCCATCACCGCAAAGCCGATCAGCAGCACGCCCAGCAGCAGCCACCAGATCACGCGTAGCGTCGTGTAGTCCAGAAGAATGAATTCCATGTGTGTTCTCCTGCCTTATGCCTGGCCGTTGCCGGCGGCATTGGCGTGGTTGGTTGCGACGGCCGACTGCTGCAGCGAGGGCAGGATGTCGTCCGGGCCCTTGCGGATGGCCTTGAGCATCAGCTTGACTTCGATGACCAGCAGCACCGTGTACAGCGCGGTGAAGCCGACCAGCGTTGCCAGGATTTCGTAGACGGCCAGGCCCGAGGCGGCATAGAACGTCGGCAGCACACCATCAACAGCCCACGGCTGGCGGCCGTACTCGGCGATGAACCAACCGCATTCGATGGCGATCCACGGTGCCGGCAGCGACCACAGGGCAACCCGCAGGAAGGCGCGCTTGTCCTCGAAGTTGTTGCGGCAGGAGTAGTAGAAGGCCAGGGCGAAGAAGCCAATCATGTAGATGCCGAGGCCAACCATGACGCGGAAGGTCCAGAACAGCGGGCCAACCGTCGGCACCGTATCCAGCGCAGCCTGTGCAATCTGCTCGGGGGTGGCGTTCTCGATGTCGTCGCGGTAACGCTTCAGCAGCAGGCCGTGGCCCAGATCCTGCCAATGACGGTCAAAGACCTCGCGGGCTTCAACGTCGTTCTTGTCGGCGCGGATGCGTTCCAGTGCGGCGTAGGCGATCTGACCACCCTTGACGCGACCTTCGGCCTGCTTGACCAGGTCCAGGATGCCCGGGATCTCCTCATCCAGCGAGCGGGTGGCGATCAGGCCCATCACGTACGGGATCTGCACTTCGAAGTCGTTGCGCTGTTCCTGCTGGTTCGGGATACCGAATGCAGTGAACGGTGCCGGAGCCGGATGGGTATGCCACATGCCTTCGATGGCAGCCAGCTTCATCTTCTGGTTTTCGGCCGTGGCGTAACCGGACTCATCACCCAGCACGGCAACCGAGATCGATGCCAGCAGGCCGAAGGCCGAGGCCACCGCGAACGAGCGACGGGCAATTTCGCGATGCTTGCCGCGCAGCATGAAGAACGCCGAGATCGACATCACGAACATCGCGCCAGCCACATAACCGGCCGAGACGGTATGCACGAACTTGGCCTGGGCCACCGGGTTCAGCAGCACGGCGGCGAAATCCACCACCTCCATGCGCATCGTTTCCGGGTTGAACACCGCACCCACGGGGTACTGCATCCAGCCGTTGGCGATCAGGATCCACAGTGCCGACAGGTTGGTGCCCAGCGCCATCAACCAGGTCACGGTCAAATGCTGCACCTTGGACAGGCGGCCCCAGCCGAAGAAGAACAGACCGATGAAGGTTGCCTCCAGGAAGAAGGCCATCAGGCCCTCGATGGCCAGCGGTGCGCCGAAGATGTCACCCACATAGTGGCTGTAATAGGACCAGTTCATGCCGAACTGGAACTCCATCACGATACCGGTACCCACACCCATGGCGAAGTTGATGCCGAACAGCACGCCCCAGAACAGGGTCATGCGGCGCCAGACATCCTTGCCGGTCATCACATAGACGCTCTCCATGATCGCGATCATGAAAGAGAGCCCCAGCGTGAGCGGGACGAAAATGAAGTGGTACATCGCGGTCAGCGCGAACTGTAGACGTGACAGTTCTACGACTGTTGAGTCGATCATGGCCTGGCTACCTCGTGGGAATTGGGCGTCATGGAGTGGCTGGGAGGGGTTCTATGGCAGCGATACTCCCCGTTCAGGCCTGCCAATGCCTTGATCTGGATCAATGTGGGCTGGCTGTCCAACGCTGATCGTGCAGGGCCGGCAGGCGGGGTACGGCTTGCTTACAATCACGTAGATCTCCTTCACCTGAGTTGTCAGTCTTGAGCGAAGTTCCACATTCCAACGCGGTGCAGCAGCAACGCCGCGTACAGCAGCAGTGGCTGGCGGCGCTGGCGTCCGGGGCCCGGTCACAGCAGCGTTTGGCGGCCTTGGCCGTCTGTACTTCAGGTGCGCTGCTGATCGTGCAGGCTGGCGCCATTGCCTGGTTGATCCAGAGCATAGTCGTGGAAGGACTGAATTGGGTACAGGTAATTCACGGTTTCTGGGTATTGGGGGTGGTTTTGCTGCTGCGCAGCCTGCTGGGTGGGGTCGCGCAGACCGCCGCCGGCAAGGTTGCCGACAGCGCCAAACTGGCCCTGCGCGAGCAGGTCTACCGGCGTTTGCTGGCACGCGGACCGCTGTGGCTGCGCCGCCAGCGCACGGGTGAACTGGGCGAGCTGCTGCTGTCGCATGGCGATGCCATCGAGGGCTATTACGCCGGATTCCAGCCGGTGCGGGTGGAAGTGGTGGTGGTGCCGCTGCTGATTGCCGCCGCCGTGGCCTATGTGGACTGGGTGGTGGCGCTGATCTTCATCTTCACCGCGCCGCTGGTGCCGTTCTTCATGATGCTGGTCGGCTGGGGTGCCGAGGCCGCGGGTCGGGCACAGCTGGGCGAACTGGCGCGCATGAGTGGCCACTTTGCCGATCGTATCAAGGGCCTGGGCCTGTTGCGCCTGTACGGGCGCGGTGAGGCCGAGCTGGAGGGGGTTGCCGCCGCCGCTGATGGCGTGCGCGAGCGCACCATGAAGGTGCTGCGCATCGCCTTCCTGTCCTCCACGGTGTTGGAATTCTTCGCCTCGGTCAGCGTGGCGATGGTGGCCCTGTACCTGGGTTTGAGCTATCTGGGGTTGATGTCTTTGCATTCGGTGGTGCCGACCTTGGGCACCGGCATGTTCTGCCTGCTGCTGGCGCCGGAGTTCTATGCGCCGTTGCGGCGCCTGGCCGCGCACTACCATGACCGTGCCAACGCGTTGGCGGCAGCGGCCGAAGTCGAGCGCCTGCTGGCTGACGATCAGGATGCTGCTTCGGCAACTTCCGTTGCTGCGTCCTTGGTAGCGCCGGAGCCGGCGCAGTTGCACGCGCCGCTGGTGTCGGTGCGCAATGTCGTGCTGCGCCCCCAAGGCGCCACCCACGATGTGTTGAAGGATTTTTCGCTGGAGATCGGCGACGGTCAGCGCCTGGCCCTGATCGGCCCCAGTGGCAGTGGAAAAAGCACCTTGCTGGAAGCCCTGGCCGGCTGGCTGCCGCCGCGCGAAGGTCGCATCGTGCTTCGGGACGGCGTGCGCATCGGCTACGCAGGCCAGCGTCCCTATCTGTTCCACGGCTCGATTGCCGACAACCTGCGCATGGCCGACCCGGCAGTAAGCGCTGCGCGCCTGCAGGCGGTGGCTGAAGTGGCCCAGGTGATGCGCTTTGCCCAGCATCTGCCCTTGGGCTTGAATACGGTGATCGGTGAGCGTGGCTTTGGTCTGTCTGGCGGTGAAGCGCGGCGGATTGGACTGGCGCGGCTATTGCTGCTGGAGCCGGATCTGTTCCTGCTCGACGAACCCACCGCCTTCCTTGATCCGCAGACCGAGGGGGACCTGCTGCAGGCCCTGGCCGCGCATACGCGTGGTCGCACGGTGCTGATGGCCACCCATAGCGAGGCGGCGATGCGCTGGGCCGACAAGATCGTCGATCTGCAGGGCAGCGTGCAGGTTGCAGTGCAGGGAGCGCGCGCATGAGCCCGCAGACGATGCGTGATGTATTCAAGCGCCACCGCTGGCGGCTGGCGTTGGCGACGGTGCTGCTGTTCACCACCATGCTGGCCGGGATTGGCCTGCTGGGTTTGTCCGGTGGCTTCCTCACCGCCGCAGCGTTGGCCGGTGCCTTGGGCATGGGCGGCACTTTCAATTTCTTTTCACCGTCGGCCGGCATTCGTGCGTTGACGATGGCACGCATCGTGTCGCGCTATTTCGAAAAGCTGGTCGGCCACGATGCGACCTTGCGGATTGCGCGTGACCTGCGCGTGTGGTTCTTCCAGCGTGCACTGCCGTTGGCGCCTGCCCGATTGGGAAGCAGTCGTACCGGTGAGTTGCTGGCGCGGTTGATCACCGATATCGGCGAAGTCGATGGTTTGATGGTGCGGGCGATCAGTCCTTTGCTGGCCTTGGCGGGCGCCGCCGTGGCGAGCGTGGTCGCGGCCGGAGTTATTTACTGGCCGGCGGCACTGTTGTTGCTGGTGCTCGCGGTGTTGGTGGGAATCGGCGTTCCGGTGTTCGCGGTGCGCCGTGGCGACGCGGTCGAGGCCGAGCGCGCGCAGCAGCGCGCCAGCCTGCGTACTTTGGCGTTCGAAGGCCTGGAAGGCGCCGCTGATCTCACCGCCCTGGATGCCCGCGATGATTGGGCGTTGCGTGTGGATGCAGCCGCGCAGCGGCTGGCGCGCAGCGATCAACGACGTCGTGGCCGTCTTATCGGTGGCAACGTGCTGCATTCGGCACTGGCTGGGCTTGGCCTGTTGGCGATGCTGTGGTTGGCCTTGACGGCGTTCCAGGCTGGCAAGTTGGAGGCGCCATTCGCCGCAACGCTGGTGTTCCTGACCGTTGCGTTGCTGGAGGTCGCAGCAGGCAGTGGCATTGCCTGGCAGGCCCTGCAGTCGGCGCGGGTGGCTGGCAAGCGTCTGCGGCAGATTGTTGATCAGGCGCCAGCCGTGCAGGACCCGGTCCAGCCTCGCGCCGTGGTTGCGGATGCCGCCGCGGTTGTGTTCGAGCAGGTGGTGTTTGCCTGGCCGGGCGAGACGCGGCGTCTGCTGGATGGCGTGGATCTGCAGCTGGCGCCGGGTGAGCGCATCGCCATCCGTGGCGACAGCGGCTGCGGCAAGACGACCTTGTCCGCCCTGCTGCTGCGGCTATGGGACCCGCAGCAGGGGGCAGTGCGCTTCGGTGGTGTCGATCTGCGTGAGTTCGTCCAGGATGATTGGTATCGGCAGATTGCCTGGTTGCCACAGGGGGCGCCGGTGTTTGCTGGCAGCATTGCGGAGAATCTGCGGTTGGGTGATCCGCAGGCCGGCGACGACGCCTTGTGGGCGGTACTGGCGGAGGTGCGCTTGAGCGATTGGGCGCAGCAACAAGGCGGGCTCGCCGCATGGGTGGGTGAGAACGGTGCCACCATGTCTGCGGGTCAGGCGCGGCGTTTGGCCTTGGCGCGTGCCTTGCTGCGCAACGCACCAATCATGGTGCTGGACGAGCCGACCGAAGGCCTGGACGTGGATACCGCGCATGCGCTGCTGCTCGATCTGGCGGCGGCGCTGGGGCAGCGCAGCCTGTTGATGATCACCCATGATCGACTGCCTGAAGGTGTGGTGCAGCGCGAGTACCGGTTGCAGCAGGGGCGCTTGACCCAGCAATAGCGAGCTTTGAGCCGGGCTATGCCCGGCTTTGGAAACCTCCAGGTTGCGACGAACAAGCGTGCGTCGTCAGCTGCGTTTGTTTCTACGCAAGCGCTTGAAACCATAGGCGACAAGGCTGGCAACAGGTACGGTGATCATCGGCCCGAACAGGAAAGCCAGGCCATCCTGCGCATCGCGATGGCCGGTCACATCCCAGACAAAGCGCAGGCCAAGATAGGGTGCGAGCAGTCCGCCGAACAGGGCGGCAAGCAGCACGGCAAGCCAGGTTCGTCGGCACAAGGCGCCGGCCGCCAAGCCCAGGCCGATGCTGGCTGCTGTTGCGACCAGCCAGAAGGTCATGCTGGGCTCCTGTTACTCGGGCTGAGGGCGGGGTTGGTCATCATTGTGATTCATTGCATGGGCTGGCGGATGATGGTTTTCCACTTCTCCGGTGCTGCTCTTCTGATGTCGCTCAGGTAGATCTCATGGTGCTTGCCGCGCAATGCGGATCGCTCGCCGATGAAAGCATGCAGGCGCTGGATCGCCGGTCCTTCATCGGTGAAGGGGCCGACATGCAGCAGCTGCGCACATCGTCCTTCGTGAAATGTCTCGAAGCGCAGCTTTGACAGGCCAGGCAGGGACTTCTTCTGCAAGGCGTTGACCGCGGACTCCACGTCCTGCCGGCACACCTCCGAAGGTTGCATGATCATCATGGTCCACAGCCAATGCTGCTTCTCATCGCGCTGGAACGTCGCCATGTCATCAGCCCACCATAGACCCTCCAGCGGCATCACGGCGTAGTCCATTCGCCCGGCTTTCCTGAGTGCGAACTTGATGGTGTAGGCGACGGAGAACAGCGCTTCCACGGCATCCCCGTACTCCTGCGAGGTGTTCGGATTGCCAGCGCCATCGATCATCAGGAAGTTGAAGGCAGGCACGTCGACCTCGGCAATGGCCTTGGCCGAGGGCTGGTAGAGCTGCTTCAGCTGGCGCTTGAGATCGATCTTGTCCACGGGCACGTCCGGATCGGCTGATATTGGGCGATGGAGAGGATGGGGCAGTCCCTAGCGGCTGCTTCCATCCACATAGGGCCGCGATTGCAGGATGAGTATGTCATCGCCAACCACTGCCCATTCGATGTCCTGATCAACTCCGCCCAACGCCTGCTTGGTGCGGCTGCCAACCGCTGCCAGCCTCGCGATCAGCGCATCGGTCAACACCTGGCGGGAGCCGGTCAGCGCCACTTCGCGAACACCGCCGCTGGCATTGGCGACCAGTTGGGTGTCCTCCGCGGAACGGCTGAGCACCTGCACGGCCTTGGACCAGTTCGAATACATCACCTGCTCGGCCTGCCGCTTGCCTTCCACCACGCGGATGCCGAGGCCGCGCTTGGCCGAGATATAGGTGATATGGCGACGTGCTGCATCAAATGGGTCGCGGGTGATCATCACCCCGGAACTGTCCGAGGGCGCGGCCAGCTGCACCAGTACCGCCATCGCTACCGCATCCTGGCCCAAGCCAGCAGCGCGGCGTGCTTCGTAGGCCTCGAAGTTGTAGACCGACGCCCATACCGTCTGCACTGCGCGCACCAGCGCATCGGAGCCGACGACATTGGGCACCGTCGTGTACAGGCCGGCGCCGCTGAAGTTGGGCAGGTCCTCGGAGTTGGAGGAGCTGCGCACGAATACGCCACGGCCCTGCAGCTGGCTCTGCCACTGCGATTGCAGGCTGCGCGCCAGGGCAGGGTCCGGCACGGCGTTGGCGATCTCGGCACGCAGTGCAGTGAGGGCGGTGCGGCGGACATTGGCATCGGTGGCGAAACCCGGCTGCTGCTGTAGTGCGGCCAGTCGCTCATTTATGCGCAGCTTCTGCATCGCCGATTGGTACTGCGAGAAGGGGACGCAGAATCCGTCGGGAACGCGGGCCGATGGCGACAGCGCGGACCTGAGGGTGCCCAGATTCGCCGCTTTGACGCCGCAATGATTGCTGTCCCTGGCGCGCAATGCCGAAAGCGGCTTCAGCGTGGTGACCGACAGGTCGGGCCGCGGCAGATTGCGCACACCGGCTTGCGTGGTTCCGGGAGGCGTGCGGGTTGGGCGAAGGGCTGGTCGCACCTTGTAATCGTTGTTTGTGACTTCCAGCTCGATCCATTGTCCGTCGTAGACGCGCAACGCAGCCTGCGCGTCACGGACATAGACGTTGGGGATACGCCACCCCTTGGCTAGCAGGTTGACGTGCGACAACAGTGTCGATGGGCGTTGGGTAACAAGGCCGGCAACCGGTGGCAGTGAGATCGGAACCTCGTCCAGCACCACGATGTCCTGCGGCGACAGGTTGCTTGCCTGTTCGATCGAACGGACTATGCGCAGGCGGCCGCTGGCGATACCTGTGTTCAAGGGCAGGAAGGATTGCTCGCGCAGCAGTGCTTCCTGGGTGGTGAAGGGCAGGCCGGCGGAGCGTGCGGTCTGTTCGTGCAACGTGGAATTGGTCTTGAAGCGGATCGCCTCGTAGAACGATCCCCGTACCAGCTGATCGGTCTGCCTGAGCAGTGCCGGTGTCAGCCGGTCGCCTTCCCAGAATTCATAGGTATAGCCGGGCAGATCGCGCTGCCAGCTTACGGTGCCGAACAGGAAACGCCGCTGCGGGTCCTTGTACTGCGCGTTGAGGGTGGCCTTGTCCAGTTGTGGCAGCAGCCGTTCGCGGCGCACGAAGGTCTCGTGCAGTTCGTAGCGTGGCGTATTGATGTAATAGATACGGGCCGGGTCACGGCGGTCGATGGTGAAGATCAGGTGCGGCATTTCCAGCGCCGTGCCGGGGTTGTAAATCCGCGCCAGGCGCATGAAATCGTCACGGCTGGCGATGCGCGCCAACTGCGCCGGGGCTTGGGCATTGTCGATGGCAGCTGCGGTGGTGCCCTGTCTGACCTCATAGGACGACGGCTTGCGTGCGGTTTGCGCCAGCGCGTTCGGCATCGCAGCGAGGAGGACGGCGCTGAGGGCGAAAAGATGCAGAAAAACGAGGCGGAGTGCTGACTTGATACGGGCTCGGTCCATGATGCCGTGCTGGAGCTGGGGAGCGCAGATGATAAGCGACCGCCATCTGCGCGGCTCGGCTGCACAGCCAGGCCATGATCGGTCCTTGGGCTGGAAGTCGCAGAATCCTTTGGCATGGTCGGCGACTCCTGGCCCGGAGAAAGCGTTGCACCTTCAAGCCTGAGGATGCTGTGGCTGCTTTTGGGGACTCGGCCGGAGTTCCCGGGTGCGCTGCGCTTACCCGGGCTGCGCTGGCATTGCGGCTGCGTGCTTAGTGGGGAAGGCTTAGTCTGCCGCTGGCAAGGAGCCAGATTGCGGTGACATTGAGCACGACCGTCAGCCAGAACATGGCCTGGAAACTGGACTTGCTGGTCTTGTGGCGGAACAGCCCCTGGCCGATCAGCGCGCCCGGCCAGCCCCCGAGCAGGGAGATCAGGTGCAAGGTGTTTTCGGGCGTGCGCTGCTCACCGCGTGCAGCTGCGCCCTTGTCGTGGAGATAGAAGCCCAGCGCTAAGACGCTCATCCCGCCAATCACCGGCAAGGTCCATTCGGGTATCGACTTGGCAATCCATAGTCCCAGTATGCAGAGCAGGGCGCATGCACCCAGCAGGACGTGCGGCAGGCGCGCGGTAAACGGAGGACGCTTTGGCTTGGAAGTGACGGTTTTGGTGGCGCTTGCCGAGCGCACCGCGATGGCATTGAAGCGGCCGCGTTCGTCCCTGCGCAGCGCATAGCTGATCAGCATGCCGTCAGTCGGACGTTGCGTGCGCTGCTCGAAAGCTTTGATATGGACGAAGGCGCGGTCACCACCGCCGTTCGGAATCACGAATCCGAAGCCCTTGTCATCGTTCCAATCCTGCAGCCGGCCTTGATAGCGCATCGAGCTTGCCCTTGTTTGTTGCCGCCATTGCAGCGCAAACATGAGCGGCTGTGAAGCCCTGCACCGGGTCTGCTTTTGTGGGAACGGCGTAAGCCGCGAAGCTGGCAATGCTGAGACCCCATGTGCGTGTGCCATCTGATGATGTATGTGCTTCGCGGCTTACGCCGCTCCTACAAGGAATGATTGCTTTGATCAGCGATCATCTCGCACCCGCAGGAAACGCGGAAACCGGGGCAGGCCGTGCACGGTCAGGCCGTTGTAGCGATAGGTCACCTGGCTTCCGATTGCGGGCGGATCGGCGCGCTGTGCATCACTCAGGCCGCTGCCGAGGCGGAACTGTGCGCCGCTGTCGGCACGCACGAGCAGCGCGCCGACCATGCCGGCATACTTGCCCTTGCCTGGTACATGGCCGATCACGCGTGCTTCGGCATCGTCGTACGGTTTGAGTTTGAACAAGCCAGCGCTGCGGCCGTCGCTGTAGCGGTTGTCCTGGTGATGCAGCATCAGGCCTTCGCCGCCAGCCTGGACGACGCTGCGCAGGTGTCGGTGCAGGCTCTCGGTATCTGGCAGGCGGCGTTGCTCTATGGCGAGCAGGTAGGGGTTGGCTTGATTGGCGATGATCCGGCTGAGCTGCGCGTGGCGCCGGGCGAAGCCATCGGTTGCATGGGGTAGATCGAAGGCCATGAAACGGAGCTTGCGCCACTGCTGCTCATCGGTTGGGCTGCTGCGGATGAGCCCGCTGGTGGCTTCGAACTGACCGCGTGCCATCCATAATTCGCCGTCGATCGCCTGTTTGGGCCAGCCTTGGGTAAACCATGCCGGCGTCGGGATGCGGTGACCGGCGCGGGTCCAGAGCGCGTGACCGTCCCAGCGTGCGCGCACGCCGTCGAGTTTCTCACTGACCAGATAGAGGGATACATCCGGTCCGTCCTGCCAGCTGCTGGCCAGCATCAAGGGTGATGCGGCGGCGAGCGCCGTGTTGAGCGAACTGCTCAATAGGAGCAATAGAAGCAGGAGGAAACGTCGCATGCTCGGCCCCCGGTTGTCGGAAGCTCAAGCGTGCTTTGCAGTCAGTGCAGGCGACCATCAGCGGCCGCCTGAATCCAAGGTCGGTGTGCTGGCTATGCGCTCGTCGGTAGCGCTTGCAGAAATTGCGCTACCGCCGGTCCGAAGCGGTCGTAGTCCACCAGGAAGGCGTCATGGCCCTGTGGCGAATCCATGCCGATGAACTGCGCGTCGGCGCCACCTGCGCGCAGGCCGTCGGCGATCTGCTGCTGCTGTTCCACCGGGAACAGGATGTCGGTGTTGGCGCCGATGGCCAACGCGCGCTCAACCTGGATCTTCGCCAGCCCGGCCAGTACGTCGCCATCGGCGTATTCGGCCAGGTCGAACCAGTCCATGGATCGACCGAGGTAGAGATAACAGTTCGGGTCGAAGTGGCGCACGAAGCGGCGGGCGTGGCCTTCCAGATAGCTCTCGACCTGGAATTCCAGGCCGAACGGGTCTTCGTCGGTCTGGTCCGAGTCCAGCCGCACGCGGCCGAAGCGGCCATCCCATTCCAGCGCCGAGCGATAGGTGATGACGCCGAGTTTTCGCGCCATGCGCATGCCCGATTCCGGGTAATGCACTTCGTCGTAATCGCCGTTGTTCCACGCTGGATCGAGGCGAATGGCCTCGCGCTGCAGCGAACGGATGGCGATCGAGAACGGCAGGGCGCGGGCGCTGCCGGAGATGTTGATGTGGCTGCGGGCGATGCCCGGGTGCTGCAGCAACACCGCCAGTGCGGTCATGCCGCCCATCGAGTTGCCGATCAGGCAGGCCAGCTGGGTGATGCCAAGTGCGCGCACGACTTCGGCGGCGGCGTTGGCCACGTCTTCAATCGACAACTCGGGGAAGGACAGCCGGTAGGTCTTGCCGGTGGCTGGGTCCAACGAGGCCGGGCCGGTAGAGCCCTTGCAGCTGCCCAGCGAGTTCACGCAGATGACGAACCAGCGGTCGGTATCAATTGGCTTGCCGGGGCCAAGCATCGGCTCCCACCAGCCGTTGGCGGGGTTGTCGGCATTGCGGGCGGCGTGCGCATCCGGCGACAGGCCGGTGACGATCAGGATGGCGTTGCTGGCATCGGCGGCCAGATTGCCCCAGGTTTCGTAGGCGACGTGGGCGCCGACAAGGCTGCCACCGCGCTTCATCGGGAATGGGGAAGACAGCGCATGGAAGCGACTGCCGACGGGGGTGAATTCAGTCATCTGCCAATTTTAACGGGGATGCCGGGCGCATCTTCGCATGGATGATAACCAGTGGTTATCACGCTATTCCGGCGAGGTGGGCGCGCCAGCGGAGCGTGCCGGGGCTGCGTGCCAAACCAGCCCTGTAGTCCGGGTAAGCGCAGCGCACCCGGGAGGCAAGGTCGGCCGAAGACGGTGAAATTCGCTTTAACTGCGGCGAAGGGCGTGAGCTTCACGCGTGGTGCGGAGTTCCCCGGGTGCGCTGCGCTTACCCGGGCTACGGGGCGGTACTTGAACGGCCGCGGCCGCAGTGCTGTCGGTGCCGGCCAGAGTGGGTTGTTTGTAGGAGCGGCGTAAGCCGCGAAGCTAAAGTTGCCCAAGCACATGGCATCCCTGCCATCTGCTGGATGTGCTCGCTTCGCGGCTTACGCCGCTCCCTCAAGACAGCTTGCAGCGGGTTACTGACCCAGCATGATCGCCAACGGCTTGTCAGTCGGCAATTTGACCTTGATCGGTACCGACTCGACGTCGCCTTCGCCGCGCATCGCATTGCCACTGGCGGACAGGCGGGCGAACACTTCCACTTCCTGTAGCGCCGACAGCTTCTGCGTGGGCATCGGGCTGTCGCCGTCGTCGAGGGTGACGGTCAGTGGCGCTGCCTGCGCAGGGTGGCGCTCGACGGCGACCGGCATTGGTGGGCCACCAGGGATGCGGGCGATGACGAACATGGTTTCCTTGCCGGCAGCGGCGCGTTCGGCCAAGGCAGGGGCCAGGGTAACCGTTATGGTGATGCCGCCGCCGGCAGTGCTTGCTGCTGCCGTTGTTGTTGCTGTGCCAACCTGCGCGGAGGTCGGCGCCTTGCCACGGGCGATATCGATCTGCGCCTTCAGTGCGTTTGCGGCGGCGGGCTCCAACCTTGGCAGCAGGCTTTCCCAGGTCTGCGCGGCCTGTTCGTTCTGGCCTTGCTGACGCTGCACGATGCCGGTGAGCCAGATCACCCGCTCGTTGTCCGGTGCGATCTGGCGGGCGCGGGCAAGCCACTGTTGGGCGGTGTCGTCGAACAGGAATTTGGGATCGGCCTGGGCGCGGGTCTGTGCGGCTTCGAGCAGCAGGCCGGGTTCGTCCGGCGCCAGCTGCACGGCGCGCTGGTAGGCCGCAGCGGCATCGGCGATCTTGCCGATCTCCAGCTGCGAGCGGGCCAGCAGCACCCAGCCGTCAACGCGCTCGGGGTTCTGCTTCAAGGCGTCCTGCAGCTGGGCGATGCCTTCTTCGATGGTCTGCGGCGTGGCCGCAGCTTCAGGTTGCGGCTGCATCGCCGCCGGGGTTCCCAGCAACTGGTACAGGCCCAGCGTGGCGACCATCGCCATCGCAACCAGGCTGCCCCAGATCCGCCGTTTGCCGGCGCGCCACAGTGGCCACAAGGTGACGCCGGTTGCCACTACCGCCAGCACTGCAGCACCTGCCATGAACCCGGTATTCACCATTCGCGTTCTTCCTGGCTGGCGTCGTCATTGCTGGCAACAGGGACGGTGCGGCCACGCCGCCGTATGTACACGATCAACAGCACGGCGCCGGCCAGCAACAACAGGCCGGGGCCGAACCAGAGCAGGGCGGTGCCGGCTTCCAGCTGCGGACGGTACAGCACGAATTCGCCGTAACGGTCGACCAGGAATTGCTTGATCTCGGCATCGCTGCGGCCTTCGTGCATCAGCTTGAGCACTTCGCGGCGCAGGTCGTGGGCAATCTGCGCGTTGGAATCGGCCAGCGATTGGTTCTGGCATTGCACGCAGCGCAGTTCGGCGGTGAGTGCGTGGAAGCGTACTTCCTCGGCACGGTCGCGGTATTGCAGTGGGCTGGGGTCGCCGGCTGGCTGCGCGCTGGCGGCGAACACCAGGCACAGCCATAGCAGGACCACAGCCCAGGCTTTCATCGGGCGGCCCCGAGGTCCGGTGCACCGTGTTTGCCACCGGCGGCGGCTTCGGCTTTTTCCAGTGCCGGAATCAGCTGCTCATCCATCACCTGCTGGGTAATGGCGCCGCTGTACTTCCAGCGCACGATGCCGCTGCCATCGACCAGGAAGGTTTCCGGTGCGGCAGCAATGCCCCAGTCCAGCGCGGTGCGGCCTTCCTGGTCGGCCAGCACCACCATGTACGGATTGCCCAACTGCTCCAGCCAGCGCAGTGCTTCGCTGGGCTCGTCCTTCCAGTTGTAGCCGATCACGCGCACGCGCTTGGTTTCGGCGAAGCGGGTGAGGATGGGGTGCTCATCGCGGCATGTCGGGCACCAGCTGCCCCAGACATTGAGCAGGTAGGGGGCGCCACGCAGTTGCTTGTCGGTGACATGCACGCTGGGGTCATGCAGCACCGGCAGGGAGAAGGCGGGGGCGGGCTTGTTGATCAGCGCCGAGGGCAGGCTGTCGCGGTCGGGTTTGCCGGAGCGGCTGACGCCGTACAGCATCAAGCCCATCAGGGCGAGGAAGAACAATGCCCCGAGGACGATGGCGACGGGAGGCAGGCGATGCTTGGTGTTGGGTTCGGGCGAAGGACTATTCATTTCGATTTCTCAGGCAGCCTGCGGAAACGGCGGTCGACGGCGGTGATGAAACCGCCCAGCGCCATCAGCGCTGCGCCCAGCCAGATCCAGCGGACAAAAGGTTTGATCTGTACGCGCACGGCCCAGGAGCCATCGCCCAGTGATTCTCCCAGCGCCACGTAGATATCGCCACCCAGGGTGGGATGGATGCCAGCTTCGGTCATCGGCTGGCCGCCGCTGGCGTACATGCGTTTTTCCGGGTGCAGGCGGGTAATCAGCGTGTCGCCACGCAACACCTGCAGGTGCCCGCGGTCGGAGTGATAGTTCGGCCCATCGCTGGCATCCACGCCTTCGAACAGTAGCGTATAACCGCCGGCGTCGATGGATTTGCCCGGTGCCAGCGCCACTTCATGCTGCACATGCAGCGCTTCCACCAACAAGGCGCCGACCAGGAAGACGGCGACGCCGAAGTGGGCGACCAGCATTCCCCAGGTTTCGGCATTGGGCCGGCCACTTTTGCGCAGGCGCACCCACAGGTAATAGCCGGTGCCGCCAGCTACCCATGCAGCCCCGGCAATACCGATGCCGGTCTTGAACTTGCCCTGTGGTGCCATCCACCAGCCAATGATGCCCAGCACAATCGCCAAACCGGCCCATGGCGCCAGTAGCGCCAGCGTGCGCAAGCCTTGCTCGCGCTGCCAGCGGCTGAGCGGGCCAAACGGCAGCAGCACGATCATCGGTGCCATCAACACCACGAACAGCGTGCCGAAGTACGGCGGCCCCACCGAGACCTTGCCCAGATCCAGCGCATCGGCCAGCAGCGGATACAAGGTGCCGAGCAGCACCATGGCGCAGGCGCAGCTGAGTAGCAGGTTGTTGGCCAGCAGCAGGCTTTCGCGGGAGTTGAGTGTGAACGCCCGACGCGGGTCGGCGCTGTTTCCACCCATGCCGGGTGCACGGATTGCATAGAGCAGCAGCGAGCCGCCGACCACGACGCCCAGGAAGATCAGGATGAACAGGCCGCGCGAGGGATCGGCGGCAAACGAGTGCACGCTGGTCAGCACGCCCGAGCGCACCAGGAAAGTGCCGAGCAGGGACAGCGCAAACGCCGCGATCGCCAACAGCAAGGTCCAGCCGACAAAAACGCCGCGTTTTTCGGTGGCCGCCTGCGAATGCAGCAGGGCCGCGCCAACCAGCCATGGCATGAAGCTGGCGTTCTCCACCGGGTCCCAGAACCACCAACCGCCCCAGCCCAGTTCGTAGTACGCCCACCAGCTACCCAGCGCGATGCCGATGGTCAGGAAGCCCCAGGCCGCGTTGGTCCACGGCCGGGTCCAGCGCAACCAACGCACGTCGATGCGGCCATCAATCAGTGCCGCAATGGCGAAGGCGAACGGCACCGCGAAGCCGACGTAGCCCAGATACAGCAGGGGCGGGTGGATGATCAGGCCCGGGTCCTGCAGCAGCGGATTGAGGTCGTGGCCTTCACTAGGCGCTGGCAGCAGGCGCGCGAACGGATTGGAGGTGAACAGCAGGAAGGCGAGGAAGCCAACGCTGATCATGCCCATCACCGCCAACACCCGCGCCATCACCTCGGGCGGCAACTGTCGCGAGAACGCCGCAACCGCTGCGGTCCAAAGCGCCAACACCAGCGACCACATCAGCAACGAGCCTTCGTGCGCACCCCATACCGCCGAGTAGCGGTAGATCATCGGCAACAGCGAGTTGGAGTTGTCGGCGACATAGCGCAGCGAGAAGTCCTGGCGCACAAAGGCAATCGTCAGCACCACGAAGGCGGCCAGCACCATGGTCAGCTGCAGCAGCGCTGCCGGGCGTGCGATCGCGGTGAGTGCCGGGATGCCGCGTTGGGCGCCGATCAGCGGCAGGACGCTTTGCAGCAGGGCTGCCAGCAGGGCGAGGATCAGCAATACCTGTCCGATTTCACCAAGCACTCAGGGCGTTTCCGTCGTTGGGGTGGTGACCGGGACCTGATGCTTGTCGTGCGCCACGCCCATCTTGTCGGCCAGCTCCTTGGGCATATAGGTCTCGTCATGTTTGGCCAGCACGTCTTCGGCGACGAATACGCCGTTGGCCATGCGTCCGGTGGCGACTACCGCCTGGCCCTCGCGGAACAGGTCGGGCAGGATGCGGTCGTAGGTGACGGGCAGCACCGCGTCGCCGTCGGTGACCTCGAAGCGTGCGAGCAGCGCGCCGGGTTCGCGTTTGAACGAGCCCTTCGCAACCATGCCGCCGAGCCGGAAACGTGCGTCCGGTGCGACCTGGCCGGCCTTGACCTCGGCTGGCGTGTACAGATAGGCGATGTTGCGCTGCAAGGCAGTGCTGACCAGGGCCACCGCTGTGCCGGCAACCAGCACGACCAGCAGGACCAGCAGCAAACGGCGACGCTGGGTCGGGCTCATCGGCTCAACTCCTCGTCGATCGGCGTGGCGCTGCCGCGGCTGGCGCGGGTGAGGCGCGCACGCGCCTCGCGCAACTGCTGGCGGATCTGCAGGCGAGGCACGATGAAGTCCCAGGCCAGCACGACGAAGAACACGGCATAGGCCAGCGCCACGTACTTGAAGTAGGTCATGCCGATTTCTCCAGCTTCTCGCGCAGCCAGGCCTTGCCGACTTCGCGCCGCAGGTTGTCGGCGCGGGCGCGCGCCAACAGTGAGCCGACGAACCAGAACTTGGTGGCCAGCACCATGATCCACAGCGGCAGGATCATGCTGCTGTCCATGCTGGACTCGCCGAACACGCGGATGGTCTGGCCCTGGTGCAGCGAGTTCCACCACACCACCGAGTAACGGATGATCGGCAGCATCACCACCCCGACAATCGCCAGCAGGCCGGCGGCGCGGGCGGCGGCGCGGCGATCATCGATGGCGCCGTACAGGCCCATCACGCCCAGGTACATGAACAACAGGATCAGTTCGGTGGTCAGGCGCGGGTCCCAATCCCACCAGGTGCCCCACATCGGCCTGCCCCAGATGCTGCCGGTGAGCAGGGTGATCAGGGTGAATGCGGCGCCGATGGGCGCGCAGGCCATGGCCAGTATCTCGCAGAGCTTGATCCGCCAGATCAGCGCGATGGCGCTGTAGAACGCCATCAACCCGAATACGAACAGGCTCATCCACGCCGACGGGACGTGGATGTAGAGGATGCGGAAGCTGTCGCCTTGCTGGTAGTCGGCAGGCACCACTGCCAAGGCCTGCCAAAGGCCGAAGCCGAACAGCGGTAGTGCGGCGATGTAACACCAGGTGGACCAACGGGCGGCGAAGGTGTCGAAGTAGGGCGGGGAGCCCAGCTTGTGAAACCAACCAACTAAACCTTTGAACATCCGCTCGCTCGCTGAGGAAGACGATGACCGGGCCGCAATTGGCGGCCCGGTCGGCTGGGTGGTGCGGCTTGCACCACCGTTGCTGTTTTCAGACTAGCGCAAGATACCGCAAATTCAGGCAACGGGCGGGTAGCCAGGAGTTCGTTGAAGAAGAGGGTTTCTCCGCACGTCCCAGCGCCGCGCGGCGGGGGCTGCCCCGTGGAAGAGGTAATGCTGCAATCGCCTGCGAGGTGTTTGCAGGGGGGGGCAAGTTGCCAGATGATTCGCTTGGCGACAGCGTGGCAGGGCTGGCGTGCCAGCCCTTCGATGGCACCGGACGCGGAATAGGTGGCTCAGCTTCGCGGCAGGGCCCCGGCCATGAACAGGCGCACCGCCGCACGGGCCTGCTCCTGCGCGCGGGGCAGGTCGCTGGCAATCACGCGGCCATTGACCGAGCGCAGGATCAAGCCGCCGATCACCACCATGTAGAAGAAGTGTGCGGCTTGCTCGGGGTTCTCGATGTACATCCGCCCGGCCGCGGTTTCGCGGGCGAAGTATTGGCTGAGCCGCACCTCCATGGGGGCCACGCCATGGGCATGGAACCAATCACGCAACCCCGGTTGGTTCATGCCCTCGGAAATGACCACGCGATGGCAGGCCAGGCGGGCGGGCGAGAGGACTTCCTCGGCCATCTGGCTGGCGGCCTCTTCCAAAGCCTCGGTAGGCGGCAACGGAGACTGCAGCAAGGTATCCAGGCTGCGGCCGAAGTCGTTGATGCTCTGCTCCATCAACGCATGGATCAGGCCTTCCTTGTCGCCGAAGGCACGGTACAGCGTCGCCATCGAGCCGCCAGCGCGTTTGACGATGTCGGCCAGGCGCGCGGCCTGATAGCCCTTTTCATTGAAGACTTCGGTGGCGGCCGCCAGGAACTTCTCCACGCGCAGTTCACCGCGGCGTTGCAGCTCGACCACGGGACGGGGGGGCAAGGTAGGCTTGTCTACGCTCGGGACTTCCGTGTGGGGCCGCTCAGCCATGTGCTTGGTGTGATTTGTGAAGTCACCGTCAAGAATAGCGCTGTTTTGCGCTCAGGAGTTGGCGATGCGGATTGCGGCTGCCGCGGTCAGCGGGGCGAGCACCGCGCTGACCAGCAAGCCGGCCGCCAGCATCAGCAGTGCGCCACTGGCATCGAAGCCCTGTGCGGCTGCCGCGACCGCGCCGGCCCCGAAGACCAGTACCGGTACGTAGAGCGGCAGCACCAGCAGCGCCAGCAGGATGCCGGCCCTGCGCATGCCTACGGTCAGCGCAGCGACCACGGCACCCAGCAGGCTCAGCAAGGGGGTGCCCAGTGCCAGTGCCGCAAGCAGCACGGGCAACTGCGCACGCGGCAGATGCATCAGCTCGGCCAGCAAGGGGCTGACCAGTACCAGCGGGAATGCAGTAGTCAGCCAATGCGAGAACACGCGCACCGCCACCAGCCAGGCCAGTGGCACCGGCGATAACAGCCATTGCTCAAGCGAACCATCTTCGGCGTCGCTGCGGAACAAGGTGTCCAGCGAGAGCAGTCCGGCCAGCAGGATGGACAGCCAAAGCACCGCCGAGGCAACGCTTTGCAGTTGTTTGGGCGCGGCCCCCAGGGCCAGGGCGAACAGGGCAACCACCAATAGTGCGAACAGGATTGGCTGCGCGGCATCGCCCCGCCGGCGCCACAGCAGCTTCAGGTCACGGGCGAGCAAGGCGCGGGCAGCGGAGAGCAGGGTTGGCTGCGGACCGGGCAGGCTCATGCCGCGTCCTCCTGTGCTGCAGGGCTGGCCAGGGTGAGCGTGCGGTTGCGCACCGGTGGTGCCGCATAGGCCCCGTGCGTGGTTACCAGGGCGCCGCCACCGCTGCGCAGGTGCGCGGAAATCATCCGGTTGACCAGGTTGATCCCGTCCAGGTCGAGATTGGCGTAGGGCTCATCCAGCAGCCAGATCGGGGCGGGCGAGAGCCAGATGCGGGCCAGCGACAGGCGCTTTTTCTGCCCGGCGGACAATTGCCGTACCAGGGTGTCCTCATATCCGGCGAGGCCAACGATGGCCAAGGCGTTGCCTGGCATCTGCCGCGCTCGCCGGCCTTGCAGGCCGCACAGGAAATGCAGGTTTTCCAGGGTGCCAAGGTCTTGCTTGAGTGCGCTCAGATGGCTCAGGTAGGCGATGTAGCGGGAGCGGTCGGTACTGCTCGCCGGCCGTCCGTCGATCTCGATGCGGCCTTGGTCCGGACGCAGCAGCCCGGCCAGGACACGCAGCAGGGTGGTTTTGCCGGCGCCATTGCTTCCTTGCACCAGCAGCGCTTCGCCTGCGTCGACATGCAGATCCAGCGGGCCGAATACCGGATCGTCATTGCGGGTGAAACGCAGGTCGCGTGCGGCCAGTAGCGGCGGGATGTTCGCGGTTTCAATCATCGGATCGGGCGCTTCCGTCCTTGGGAGGTGGCGCAGGCAGGGCAGCGCATCGGGGCGCGCAGTATAGCGCCGGGCCGTCGTTGCCCCGCACCGTGCAGGCACGGGTTGAGCTGCTGATTGGCAGCCGGGAGCGCTGGCTTTGCGTACACTCGGGGTTTTCTCCCCCGGCACGTACCTATCCATGCATCCGCAGACCAAGTTGCCCAAGGTGGGCACCACCATCTTCACCGTGATGTCGCAGCTGGCCGCCGAACACGGCGCGGTCAATCTTGGCCAGGGATTTCCGGACTTTTCCGCCCCACAGCGCTTGATCGATGAAACCGCCAAGGCCATGCGTGAGGGCCTGAACCAGTACGCGCCGATGACCGGTGTTGCACCGCTGCGCCAGGCCATCGCGCAGAAGGCGCTGGACTGCTACGGCGCACAGGTCGACCCCGACAGCGAGATCACCGTCACCTCCGGCGGCACCGAGGCGATCTTCAATGCCATCCATGCCGTGGTACGGGCCGGTGAGGAAGTCATCGTGCTGGACCCGGCCTATGACTGCTACGAGCCGGCGATCGACCTGGCTGGCGCGCGCGCTGTACACGTGCCGCTGGACCCGCAGACCTTCGCAGTGGATTGGGACCGCGTACGCGCGGCAATCACCCCGAAGACGCGCATGTTGATGGTCAACACGCCGCACAACCCATCCGGCGCGATGTTGACTGCCGATGACATGCAGGCGCTGGCCGAGGTGCTGCGCGGCACTGACATCTACCTGATCTCCGATGAAGTGTACGAACACATCATCTACGACGGCGCGCGTCACGAGTCGGCATTGCGTTACCCGGAACTGCGCGAACGGGCGTTCGTGATCTCGAGCTTCGGCAAGACCTACCACTGCACCGGCTGGAAGATTGGCTACGCCATCGCGCCGCCGGCAATGACCGCCGAGTTCCGCAAGGTCCACCAGTACAACACCTTCACCACCTACAGCCCGGCGCAATACGGTTTTGCCGCGATGATCCGCGATGAGCCCGAGCATCACCTGGAGCTGGGCGCTTTTTACCAGGCCAAGCGTGATCGCTTCCGCGAGCAGTTGCTGGGTACGCGGTTGAAGCCGTTGCCGGTGCCGGGCGGCTACTTCCAGTTAGTGGATTATTCGGCGATCAGTGACTTGCCGGACCATGAGTTCGTGCGCTGGCTGACCATCGAGAAGGGCGTTACCGCGATTCCGTTGTCGCCGTTCTACGAAACCCCGCCGGCCGGCCAGCGTCTGGTGCGACTGTGTTTCGCCAAGAACGATGCGACGCTGGATGCAGCCATCGAGCGCCTGCGCGCGCTCTGATGTTCGAAACCACCATGGATACCGGCTTGGTCGTTTTCCTCGTGGCGTTCGGCACGTTCCTGCTTGCGGTTGCGGTGAAGGGCTATTTGTTCCTTTCCGTGGTTCAGCCCGGCCTGCATGCGCGTGGCGTGTCGGTGGATGAGGGGCGCCTGGCGTTTCGTGGCAGCTTTGGTCGCTATACCCGTGAATATCTGGCGTTGCTTGATGATGTCGAGCGGTGCCTGCCGGTTAATCGTTGGATCGCGCGGCTGCAATGGTGGGTGCCGGTACTGGGCGCGGCCATGGCGACCAGCGCTGTTCTTTCTTCATGGCTTTCAGGACGATGACGACAATGCAGGACCTGCGTATTTCCCTGGTGCAGGGTGACACCCGCTGGCACGACCCTGCGGGTAACCGCGACTATTACGGTGCGCTGTTGGCGCCGCTGGCGGGAAACACCGATCTGGTGATCCTGCCGGAGACCTTTACCAGTGGCTTCTCCAACGACGCCATTGACCAGGCCGAAGACATGGACGGCCCGACTGTTGCATGGATCGCCGAACAGGCGCGCGCGCTGGGTGCGGCAGTGACCGGCAGCGTGCAACTGCGGGTTGATGGAAGCGTCTATAACCGCCTGCTGTGGGCTACGCCTGATGGCGAACTGCACTACTACGACAAGCGCCACCTGTTCCGCTTTGGCGGCGAGCACAAGCGTTATGCCGCCGGCAACGGGCGCTTGTGCGTGGAATGGAAGGGGTGGCGGATCAATCCGCAGATCTGCTACGACCTGCGTTTCCCGGTGTTCTGCCGCAACCGCTTTGATGTGGAGCGGGCAGGGCAGATGGATTTCGACCTGCAGATCTTCGTCGCCAACTGGCCGTCGGCGCGTGCCTATGCGTGGCAGACGCTGGCGCGTGCCCGGGCGATTGAGAACCTCTGTTATGTGGCGGTGGTGAACCGCATTGGCGTGGACGGCAATGGTCTGCATTATTCCGGCGACAGCGCGGTGATCGATTTCCTCGGCCAGCCGCAGCTGGAGATTCGTGAGCGTGAGCAGGTGGTCACCACGACGATCTCGGCGCAGGCGCTGGCGACGCATCGCGAGCGCTTTCCGACGATGCTGGATGCCGATACGTTCACCCTGGCTGGTCCGGTGGTGGTTCGCTGAACGCTGGCCGCGCACCGTGCCCGTCCGCTCTTTGCAATGGGCGGGCTGGCTGTCAGGCTCGGAGCGGGCTCAATCAAGCAGAGGATGCGCGATGAAGAAGATGGCGATGATGGCGTTGCTCGGCTTGGGAATGGTCCCGGCGGCGCAGGCAGCAGGCAATATCGACTGTGAATTGCGCTACAACCTGAGCGGTTGGTCGGCGTTCTACAAGACTTCCAGCGGTACCGGCACGATTACCTGTGACAACGGTGCCAGCATCCCGGTCAAGATCACCGCCAAGGGCGGCGGCCTGACCGTGGGGCGCACCACCATCACCGATGGTCGCGGCCGCTTTACCGGGGCTTATACGCTCAACGATTTGTTGGGCACCTATGCAGCGGCCGAGGTGCACGCCAGCGCTTCGCGGGCCACGGATGCGCAGGCAATGACCAAGGGTGACATCTCGTTGGCGTTGGCCGGAACCGGGCGTGGCTGGAGCCTTGGCATTGGTTTCGGCAAGTTCGTGATCGAACGGCGCTGATTTCCTGGATCAAGGGTGGCTGGCGGCAGAGCAGAAGCCTGCCCTCATCCGCCCCTGCGGGGCACCTTCTCCCGCTTGCGGGAGAAGGGAAAGCATAGAGGCAAAGTCCAAGGCCGAAGCAAAGTCCAAGGCCGAAGCAAAGTCCAAGGCCGAAGCAAAGTCCAAGGCCGAGGCAAAGTCCAAGGCCGAGGCAAAGTCCAAGGCCGAGGCAAAGTCCAAGGCCGAGGCAAAGTCCAAGGCCGAATCAGCGGCCAAAGCCGAGCGACTGATACCGTTGAAGCAGGCACAGAAGTCGCTGGGCAAGAGTGGTGCTTGTGCGCTGCTTCCTTCTCCCGCTGGCGGGAGAAGGTGCCCCGAAGGGGGCGGATGAGGGGAGCTCTTGCAGTGAGGGAGCGTGTGCAGCCGATATGCTCCGCTCCCGTCGCAAACTACCGGTCTGTCGCTCCCGCTCCCCCTGCATGCGGGGCGATGGACGTGCAAGGGTTGCGGTTCAAACCATGCACAGCGCAGGGCACGTCACCAAGCTTCTGGCCTTGCGCCTCAATCTTCCGCAGCTGCAGGAAATGCCTTGAGCGCAGCCCACACTATCGGCTTGGCCCATTCGGGCACCTGTGCAAACTCTTCCTGGCTGACCGGGCAGAGGATCCGCCCCCTATCCACTTCCAGGACCACCAAGGGTTCCACCAGGCCATCGGCATCGGTTGGCCGGCTGTTGTCGTAGACGTGCAATGTGGTCAGGTGTGGGAGTAGTTCAATCAGGTTGATACGCGAGCTGTCGTAGCGCTGGCGGATCTTGTCCTCCGGTATGTCGTGGCCACCCGCAGCAACGCGCTCGGCAACACGTTGCAGATGCAGGTCTACGCTATCCAGGCCGCAGAACCAGACGGTTACTTCATGCTGCTCGCAGGCTTCGCGCAACAACCGGGGAATGGTGCTGGCGCCGAGTGTGGTTTCGAAGGCGTAGTCGCGATTGGATTGCATCGCATCGCGCAGGCGTCGGGTGCCTTCCTGCCACGCGCAGGCGTTGGCTTCCGCCAGTGGCCAGTCGCGTTCGACCAGTTGCCGGGTAAAGGCGTCCGGGTTGAACCAGGTGGCACCGTCGTGCGCCAGCATCATACCCAGCAGCGAACTCTTGCCGGCGCCATTGACGCCGGCCAATACCAGGATGCGCGCCATCGGTCAGCGCGACTTGCCAGGGATGATTTTCAGGCCGCGACGTGCCGGGCGGCTCAAGGCCTTGTCCAAGGTCTTGCCGTCATCAAGCACAGCAAGATGGGCATCAAATTCGGCCTGCAACTGTTTGAGCGACTGTGCGCGTTGTGCCGCCTCGGTGACGCCGGCAGCTTGGGTGACCAGGCGCTGGTATTCCTCGGCGGAAACCACCACCGCCTGCGGATGGTTGTGGTTGGTAACCACCACGGCGCCAAGCCTGGCGACCTTGCGCATCAGGTCCGGCCAGCCTTTTGCCTTGACGTCGCTGGCGGGCGTCTTTTCCAGATCCAACAGATTCAGGGACAGGTCCATGGCGGCATCCAGTTGTATAGGTGGAAAATATACCAAATTTCCCATTTTTGGTAATTTTACGCCTACCGGTTCATCTGCCGTTGGCCGGCTGCTCCAGAACGCAAAACGCCCGGTGCTGGGTGCACCGGGCGTTGTTTACCTGCGTTGCGCGGTGAAGCGCGTCAGTTGAGCCGCAGATCAGGCGCCGCGCGGACCGCGGTTGCCACCACCGGGACGACCGCCACCCGGACGGCCTGCGCCGCCGGGACGGTTACCGCCCGGGCGCGGACCACCCGAGGGCCGACCGCCGGGACCGCCAGGGCCGCGGTTGCCACCACTCGGGCGGCCGCCGGCCGGACGTGCGCCGTACGGGCTGTAGCTCGGGGTGGCGTGATCGGAGGGGAAGCTCGGTGCATTGCCCGGATGGCCGTAGGGATGCTTGCGCTGACCCTGGCCTGCGCCCTGACCGCCTGCGCCCTGCGGACGACCCTGGCCGGGGCCGCCGCGGCTGGCACCCGGGGCACCGCCCGGACGCGGCTTGCCGTAGGGGCGGGCCTGACCATCGGCGGCCGGACCGCGACCGGGACCACGATTGCCGCCCGGGCCGCGTGCTGCGCCCGGACCTGCATTGCGGTGGCCGCTCGGACCGGTGCTGACACCGTCCGGCACATACCAGGTGCGGAACGCGGCCGGGTTGCCGTCCGGCAGGCTGCGGTCACCGGCGGGCTTGCGCTGCTTGAACGGCTTCTGCGACTGCTTGGCTGCAGCTTCGCCGCTGACCGTCAGGCCGCCCTTGAAGCCGCCGCCGCTCTTGCCGCCGCGGCCACGGCCGCCACGGTCTTCGCGTACGTTGTCGAAGCGGCGCAGTTCGCGGCCTTCATCGGCGCTGTTGTGGCCGTTGACGTAGGCGTTGCCGCGGCCGCCCTCGCGCGAGACGCGCAGGGTGGTCTTGGCGGCCTTGCGCTGGCCGATCACCGGCTGCAGGGTCAGTGCCGACGGCGTGCCTTCTTCCAGCTTGAGCTGGGCGCGCAACGCGTCAACCTGCTGGGTGCTCAATTCGGAGGACTGGCCGCGCAGCAACTCGCGCGGCAGTTCGATCTTGCCGTAGCGGGTACGCTTCAGGCGGCTGACCTGGCAGCCCTGCGATTCCCACAGGCGGCGCACTTCGCGATTGCGGCCTTCCTTGACGACCACGCGGAACCAGTCGTGCGAATCGGTGCCGCCAATGCGCTCGATCTCGTCGAACTTCGCGCCGCCGTCTTCCAGCAGCACACCGCGGCCAAGGCGCTCGATGATGGCGTCGGAGACCTTCTCCTCGCCTTCCGGCGCGCGCACGCGCACCACGTACTCGCGCTCGACCTCGAACGACGGGTGCATCATCGCGTTGGCGAGCTCGCCGTCGGTGGTAGCCAGCAGCAGGCCGGTGGTGTTGATGTCGAGACGGCCGATCGCGATCCAGCGTGCGCCCTTCAACGGCGGCAGCGCTTCGAATACGGTCGGGCGACCTTCGGGATCGTCACGCGTGGTGACTTCGCCTTCAGGCTTGTTGTAGATCAGCACGCGCGACGGGTCGGTCAGCGCGCTGGCGACGAAGCTGCGACCGTCAAGGTCGATCTTGTCGCCACTCTTGATCGACATGCCGGTCTGTGCGACTTCGCCGTTGACCTTGACCAGGCCGTCGGCGATGCGCTGTTCCAGTGCGCGGCGCGAGCCCAGGCCGGCCTGTGCCAGCACCTTGTGCAGGCGCTCTTCGAGCTTGGGCTGTTGTTCGGTGGCGGCTTCACGCTTGAGCGAGAGCTTGTTCAACGAAGGTTTACGGGGGGTGTCACTCATCTGTTTGGCTCCGGCCGGCGTTTTCCGCGTCGGCCTCTGGTTCGGAATCGGCTACGTCAACAGCCACGGTCGTCGTCGCGACGGCGTTGTTTTCAGTTTGTTCCACTTCCGCCGCGCGCTCTCCCGGCGCGGCGTCGGGTTCGCCGGTGAGGGCGGTATGGGGTGTGGTTGCGCCCGAATCCTTGGATTCGGATGCGGGTATCGGATCGCTGTCGTTGGCGGCATCCAGGCCTTGCGGCGCGGCGGCGGCTGCGGTCAGCGGGGCTGCGGGTTGGCCGTCGCCATCCAGCGGCAATTGCGGTTCCAGCTCGCCGATATCGCGCAGTTCGGACAGCGGCGGCAGTTCGTCCAGGCGCTTGAGCCCGAAATAATCCAGGAAGCCCTTGGTGGTGCCGAACAGCGCCGGCTTGCCCGGGACGTCGCGGTGGCCGATGACCCGGATCCACTCGCGTTCTTCCAGTGCCTGGATGATGTTGCTACTCACCGCCACGCCGCGTACCTGTTCAATCTCGCCGCGGGTGATGGGCTGGCGGTAGGCGATCAGGGCCAGGGTTTCCAGGGTGGCGCGGGTGTAGCGGGTCTTGCGCTCGGTCCACAGCCGGGACACCCAGCCATGCACCTCGCTGGTGATCTGGTAGCGGTAGCCCGAGGCCACTTCGACCAGTTCCACCCCGCGCCCGGCACAGCCTTCGCGCAGCAGTTCCAGTGCCCGTTCGATGCTGCCCGGCGGCGCCGGTTCATCCTCGGGAAACAGGCCCTGCAGCTGCGCCAAGGTCACCGGCTGGCTGGAGGCAAGCAGGGCACCTTCGACAATACGGTTGATCAGCGGTTGATCCATGCGTTGGGTCGGTTGCTCAGGCGGGGGTATCAGCGTCATCGAACTCGCTGGAAAACTGCAGCGGTGCGTTGGTGTTGCCAGTGGCCAGGGACTTCACGTAAATCGGGGCGAGCGGGGCTTCCTGCACGAGATCCAGCAGTTGTTCCTTGGCCAGCTCCAGAATCGCGAGGAAGGTGACCAGGACGCCGAGCTTGCCTTCCTCTGCGGTGAACAGGCTTTCAAAGCGATAAAACCGGTCGCCTTCCAGCAGGCCGAGCACATCGCCCATGCGTTGCCGCACGCTCAATGCCTCGCGCTTGATCGCGTGGCCGCTGAAGAGCTCGGCGCGCTTGAGTACGTCGTGCAGCGCCAACAGCATTTCCTTCAGTTCCACCGGCGGCGGCGTCTTGACCAGCACCCGCTCCGGCACGAAGGCGTGCGCCAGGCTGGTGTCGCGGTCCTGCCGCGGCAGGGCGTCGATATCCTCGGCGGCCTGCTTGAAACGTTCGTACTCCTGCAGGCGGCGCACCAGCTCGGCGCGCGGGTCTGCTTCCTCGCCTTCAATGCTGGGTGGGCGCGGCAGCAACATGCGCGACTTCACTTCAGCAAGGATGGCTGCCATCACCAGGTATTCGGCCGCCAGCTCGAAGCGCAGCTCCTGCATGACGTTGATGTATTCCACGTACTGCTTGGTGATCTCGGCGACCGGGATATCCAGGATGTCCAGGTTCTGCCGGCGGATCAGGTAGAGCAATAGATCCAGCGGGCCCTCGAAGGCGTCGAGGATGACTTCCAGTGCATCCGGCGGGATGTACAGATCCTGGGGGATCTGCAGTACCGGCTGGCCATGCACCATCGCCAGCGGCATTTCCTGCTGCTGAGGTAGGGGATGCGGCGCTGGCGGGTTCGCGTCGTGCGCGAGTTCGGAAGTCATCAGGTCGACATTCGGGGTATTGCGAGCTGGACGCGCCCGGGTTCCCGCCCGGAAGGGTTCCAGCACCTGTATAGCGAGCTACTCGCGCTTGTTCGGCGCGCTTCCACACATGAACAACAAGGCGCGCCGCAGGATCAGCGGCAACGTCATTACGAGGAGGTCGTCTACGCGGTCCGGGAAGTGATGTGCTTCGGTGGTTGGGTGGCAGGGTCTGGGCCCGCCACCGCACCGAGCGGCTACTGGCCGGCTGCGTGCAATGGACTAAAGAGTAATCGCCCGGGCAGGGCGGTGTCCAGCCTTGTGACGCTAGACTTGGCATCCTTCCATTCAGCAGACAAGCGGAGAAAGGCCAGTGTGGTACGTGATTGAAGGCTATGACGGAGAGGATGTGCTGGCTGCGCGGCTGCAGGCACGGGCGGCGCATCTGGCGCGGCTGCAGACATTGGTTGACCAGGGGCGGCTGCTTTTGGCTGGTCCTTGTCCTGCGATTGACGCCGAAGACCCGGGTCCGGCCGGTTTCAGCGGCAGCGTGGTGATTGCCAGCTTCGAGGACCTGGCGGCGGCGCGCGCCTGGGCGGATGCCGATCCCTATGTGGCTGCCGGGGTCTATCTGCGCGTGGATGTGCGTCCCTTCCGCAAGGTGCTGCCATGAACCGGGTCGAGCGGATCCGTGCGGCGTTGCAGGCCGCCCTGGCACCGCAGCAGCTGGAGGTTGAGGACGACAGCCACCGTCATGCCGGTCATGCCGGTGCCCGTGATGGGCGGGGCCATTTCAATGTCACGGTGGTCAGCGATGCCTTTGCCGGCAAGCTGCCGTTGGCACGCCACCGCGCGGTCTATGCCGCGCTCGGTGACATGATGGAAACCGACATCCATGCACTGTCGATCAAGGCGCTGACGCCGCAGGAGCGCGGGGGCGCCGGCTGAACGGCCAGGGGCGCTGCGGGGTGCCTGCCGGAGCCGGCAGGACAGCCGTTGTCCGGAGGCGTCAAATTGAACTAACGAACTGTTTACAAACGCGTTTGAAAACGTTTACAGTCCGCCCGACCCTGTACTGCGGAGGGTAGGCCAGTGGTGAAGTCGGCAATCACGATAAAGGATGTTGCCCGTGAGGCAAACGTCTCCGTCGCGACTGTGTCGCGCGCCCTCAATGGCCATGACAACGTCGCCGCACCGGTGCGCAAGCTGGTGCTGGAAGTGGCAAGCCGGCTGCGCTACACCCCGCATGCGGCCGCTCGCAGCCTGAGCAGCCGCACTACCCAGACAGTCGGTGTGGTACTTCCCGACCTCTATGGCGAGTTCTTTTCCGAGCTGATGCGCGGCATCGACGGCGTGGCCAGCGCCCATCGCCGGCATCTGCTGGTGTCCAGCTATCACGGCGACCAGCAACAACAAGGCTCGGTGCTACAGGCCATGCGTGGACGCGTTGATGGCCTGCTGGTTCTGTCGCCTTACGCAGGCGACTCCGATTTCCTGGTCGACAACCTGCCTCCTGCGCTGCCGACGGTGTTGATTAACACGCCGTTGGCCGAGGCGCAGTATCCGGTGTTCAGCATCGACGACCATGCCGGCGCACTGAGCATGACCCGGTATCTGTTGGAAACCGGCCATCGCCGCATCGCTTTCATTGCCGGGCCCGCACACAACCACGATGCGCAGCAGCGCCTGCTTGGTTTCCGTGAGGCGATGGCAGCTTTCGATGGCGAGGTTGAGGCCATCGAACTGCCTGGCAATTTCGACGAAGCCTCCGGGCATCAGGCCGGATTGGCGCTGTTGGCAGCCCCGGCACTGCCCGATGCGGTGTTTGCCGCCAACGACATGATGGCCCTGGGTTGCCTGTACGCGTTCTCGCAGGCAGGCGTAAACGTGCCCGCACAAGTGGCGCTGGCAGGCTTTGATGACATACCCCTGGCGCGTTTTGTTCACCCCGCGTTGACAACGATGCAGGTCAGCATCGCCGAGTTGGGCGAGCGGGCGATGCTGCACCTGGTGCAGATGATCGATAGCGGGCAGGCGCAGACAGTGCCAGCCGTAACCCTGGTCCCAACCTTGGTCGTACGCGACTCCACTGCCGTGTACGACCTCCCTTGACCCGGCGATAGACCGGGACGGTTCCCCACAAAAACGTTCCTTGCGGCCTATGCCGCCGCTTCGGGAGAGGTAAAGAATGAACAACAATGCTCGCAAACCCACCCCCGCACGCAAGCTGCTCAGCAGCGCACTGGCTGCCTGCCTGCTGCTAGGCGCTGCACCCGCATTCGCGCAGAGCACCGGTGCCACCATCCGTGGCCAGGTCATGGCTGACTCGGCCCCCGCCGCACAGGCACAGATCACTGCGACCAACATCGCTACCGGCTTGAGCCGCAGCGTGCAGAGCAGTGGCAATGGCAGCTACTCGCTGGCCGGCCTGCCGCCGGGTACCTACAAGGTCGACGTCAATGCCGGCGGCAAGAGCAGCAGCCAGAACATCACCGTGCAGGTCGGGCAGACCGCGACGGTCAACCTGGGCGTGGGCGGCGTCGCCGAGACGGGTGGCGGGGCGGCAACCACGCTGGATGCGGTGCAGGTAACAGCGCAGGCACCGATCGAGACCAAGACCTCGGAAATCGCCACTTACATCACGCCGCAGCAGATCCAGGCGCTGCCGCAGGGCACGCGCAACTTCCTGGCGTTCGCCGACACCGTGCCGGGCATGGCGTTCGAGCAGAACCCTGCCAACGGTTCGACCAAGTTGCGTGGTGGCGTGCAGAGCGCCAACAACGTCAACGTCTACATCGATGGCGTCGGACAGAAGAACTACGTCACCCAGGGCGGTATCACCGGTCAGGATGCCAGTCGCGGTAACCCGTTCCCGCAGCTGGCCATCGGCGAGTACAAGGTCATCACCTCGAACTACAAGGCCGAGTACGACCAGATCAGTTCGGCGGCGGTGACCGCGGTGACCAAGTCCGGTACCAATGAGTTCAAGGGCTCGTTCTTCTGGGACTACACCAACCAGGCTTGGCGCGAGCCGCGCGAGAGCGAGAAGAACGGCGTCGGCAAGACCCGTTCCGGTGAAAAACAGTACGGTGCCAGCTTCGGTGGCCCCATCGTGCAGGACAAGGCGCACTTTTTCGTCACCTATGAGGCCAAGGAATACAACGCGCCGCAGGATCTGAAGCCCGGTGAGGGCCGTTTGCCCGGCGATCTGCCGCAGGCCTGGCGCGACCAGCTTGGTGCCACCGCAACGCCGTTCAAGGAAGACCTGTACTTCGGCAAGCTGGATTGGTCGGTGAACGATGCCAACCTGCTCGAATTCACTTACAAGCGCCGCGAGGAAAGCGAGATCGGCAACGTGGGTGGGCAGAGTGCACGCAGCTACGGTACCGATACCGGCGTAACCGAGGATCGCTACGACCTGCGCTGGCAGTACTCCAGCACCAACTGGCTCAGCGATTCGCACCTCACCTATGAAAAGGCGTTCTGGACCAAGGCACCGGTGAATTTCGGCAACGGTGCCGTGCTGACCGATGGCAGTGGCGATGACGGCAAGCAGATCTATCGCATCGGCGCCGGCGAAGGTGGCCTGCAGGACAAGGGCCAGAAGGGCTGGTCGTTCCAGAACGACACCACTTTCTTCGGTTGGGAAGGGCACACGCTGAAGTTCGGCGTGAAGTACAAGCAGGTCGATCTGGACACCATCGAACAGCAACCCTACAACCCGCAGTTCTACTACGACATCAACCAGGGCGGCGTCGTTCCGTACTTCGTGCGCTTTGGCAGTCCGGCCGGCGGCACCGATGGCGGCTCGGTCACTTCCAAGAACAAGCAGTTCGGCATCTACATCCAGGACGACTGGGATGTCACCGAGCGCCTGACCTTGAACCTCGGCCTGCGTTGGGATTATGAAAAGACTCCGTCGTACCTGGATTTCGCCACCGCGCCGGATGTGCTGGCCTCGTTGGCGAGCCAGGACCCCAATGCCGCAGCCGGGCAGACTTACGCGCAGACGCTTGCGCTGGGCGGTATCGACGTCAACCGTTACATCAGCACCGGAAACAACCGCAAGCCGTTCAAGAACGCCATCCAGCCGCGCCTTGGTTTCTCCTATGACCTGAGTGGTGATGAGCGCCTGGTGTTGTTCGGCGGTGTCGGTCGTTCCTATGACCGTAACCTGTTCGACTACCTGCAGCTGGAGCGCAGCAAGGCAACCTTCCCGACCCGTCGTTTCAAGATCAACTCACCGGGCCATGCCTGCGTGGTAGGCGGTGACTGCCTGGAGTGGAGCCCACAGCTGCTTGACCGCGATTACCTGATGTCGTTGATCGATTCGACCGAGGCCGGTCGCGAAGTGTGGATGTTCGACAACAAGTTGAAGACGCCGTACTCCGACCAGTTCAGCCTGGGCATCCGCAGCAGCTTCAACATGATCGGGCAGGACTGGAACAGCTCGGCCACCCTCCAGCACACCCGGTACAAGGATGGCCTGCTTATCTCGCGTGGCAATCGCTATGCAGATGGTGCTGCCTATGGTCCCAATGGGAGCCCCTGGAGTGCCCCCGGCCTGCCGGGCCTCGGCTCGCTGATCGTGGCGACCAATGGCTTCGAATCGAAGAACACCGCATTGCTGCTGAGCCTGGACAAGCCGTATACGGCTGAAAGTCCGTGGAACATCAACCTTGCCTACACCTATACCGATGCCAAGCAGAACATCCACGAAAAGGATCCGGTCTACGGCTGGTACTTCCAGCAGGGTGGCTGGTTCGACGGCGCCTGGGCACCGAAGCACCGCTTGGTGGTCAGCGGCTTCACCGATCTGCCGTGGGGCATGAGTGCGTCCGGCAAGCTGACCCTGGCCAGCAAGATCAAGCGCTGGGATATCGACGGTACCGCGGCCTATGGCGGCTACGAGCGCCCGCACAGCTGGGAGGCGAGCGGCAGCGCGTTCAAGCAGTTCGACATGTCGCTGACCAAAACCTGGGATACCGGCACCGACCTGAAGCTCAAGGTCCGTGCCGATGTCATCAACGTCTTCAACTGGACCAACTGGGGTGGTTACGGCATCAACTGGAACAATGGCGTGGTCAACAGCTGGGATCAGTACGCGACCCGCACCTTCAAGCTGTCGTTTGGCCTGGACTGGTAAGCGTCATCGTCCCGGCTGGCACATGCCTGGCCGGGACGTTTCCTATATGCAGCAAGCCTTCGCCACGTGAACGTGGTGCAATGTTTTCAAGATGGATGTCGCCTTGAGCAAGTCACGTACCCCGCAATTGTTGGCCTGTGTTCTCGCCGGTATCGGGCTGGCGTTGTTGGGAGGCTGTGGCAAGGCGCCGGAGCCGCCGATGCCCAAGGTATTGCCGCAGGTGATCCTGATCGAGGCGGATCTGCCGCCGCGGCCGATGAAACCGGAACTGCCGCCGTTGTTCGACGACATCGAGCGCCGTACCTTCCAGTTTTTCTGGGACACCACCAACGAACAGAACGGGCTGACGCCGGACCGTTATCCGTCGCGGCCGTTCGCCAGCATCGCTTCGGTGGGGTTTGCGTTGACTTCGTATCCGATCGGCATCGAGAACGGTTGGGTCAGCCGCAACCAGGCGGTGGAGCGCACCCTGGTGACGTTGAAGTTCTTCCGTGACCTGCCCAGTGGTCCGCAGCGCACCGGCAAGGGCGGCTACAAGGGTTTCTATTACCACTTCCTGGACATGCAGCAAGGCCGCCGCTATGACAGCTGGGTGGAGCTTTCCAGCGTGGATACCGCGTTGTTGCTGATGGGCGTGCTGTTTGCGCAGAGTTATTACGATCAGGACGATCCGCGCGAAAAGGAGATCCGGCAGATTGCCGACACGATCTACAAGCGCGTGGACTGGCAGTGGCTGCAACGCAACAAGCCGTTGGTGTCGATGGGCTGGTTCCCGGAGAGCGGTTTCATCCAGCACGACTGGATGGGCTACAACGAAGCGATGATGCTGTACGTACTGGCCCTGGGTTCACCGACGCATCCGGTCGAGCCCGACGCATGGACGGTGTGGTCGCGTACCTATGACAACGATTGGGGGGTGTACCAAGGGCAGGAGTACCTGTCGTTCGGGCCACTGTTCGGCCACCAATACAGTCATGTCTGGATCGACTTCCGCGATATCCAGGACCCGTACATGCGTGAGCGTGGCATCGATTACTTCCTCAACAGCCGCCGCGCCACCCTGGCCCAGCGCGAGTACGCGATCGAGAACCCGATGCAGTGGAAGGATTACAGCGCCAATGTCTGGGGTTTGACCGCAGGCGATGGACCGCAGAACACCACCCAGGAGTACAAGGGCGAGCAGCGCCAGTTCCGCCATTACTCGGCGCGCGGCGCGGGCCTGCGCGAGAACTTCGACGATGGCACCATCGTGCCATCGGCAGCGATCTCCTCGTTGCCGTTCGCACCGGAGGTCGTCATCCCGGCCACGGTGGAAATGCACAAGCGCTACGGCGACTACCTGTACTCCAGCTACGGTTTCCTGGATTCCTTCAATCCCAGCTTCGGTTACGACATTCCGCTCAAGACCGGGCGCCTGATTCCCGAGCGTGGTTGGGTGGCCAGCGACTACATCGCCATCGACCAAGGGCCGATCCTGGCCGGCATCGCCAACTACCGCGATGAGTTCGTATGGGAGGTGATGAAGAAGAATCCCTACATCCGCAAAGGCTTGGAACGGGCTGGCTTTACCGGCGGCTGGTTGGCGCCGGAGGACAGCTTCCAGCCGCTGCAGAAGGACGAACAGGCCGCATCTGCACGGGCCGCGGGTATTGCCGAGTCGCGCGCGGCGGCAGCGGCAGAACAGAAGGCCGCCAGCCAACAGCCGGCGGCGCCTATGGGTAAGAAGCAGTGAAGCGCGGGCAATGATCCGCGCGCTGTCACTGCTGTCACTGCTGGTGCTGGCAGGCTGCGCCAAGCCTGCACAGGAAACGACCTTGCGGTTCTGGGCGATGGGCCGCGAAGCGGAAGTGGTCGGCGAACTGGTGCGCGAGTTCGAGGCGGAGAATCCGGGAATCCGTGTTGATGTGCAGAACATTCCGTGGACCGCAGCGCACGAGAAGCTGTTGACGGCTTATGCGGCTGACGGACTTCCCGATGTCTGCCAGCTGGGCAATACCTGGATCGCCGAATTCGCGACCCTGCAGTCATTGACGCCGCTGCAGCCACTGGTCGATACCTCCACCGTCATCGATCAGTCCGACTACTTCGCCGGTATCTGGGACACCAATATCGTCGATGGTCAGCTGGTTGGTATCCCGTGGTACGTGGATACGCGCCTGCTGTTCTATCGCAAGGACCTGCTGCGCCAGGCCGGTTACACACAGCCACCGAAGACCTGGGCCGAATGGGAACAGGCGAACGCGGCGCTGAAGAAGATCATGGGCACGCGTGGCTATCCGGTGCTGATGCCCTTGAACGAATTCGAGCCACAACTGTCATTCGCGCTGCAGCAGGAGGATTCGCTGCTGCGCGATGGCGATACCCGCGGCAACTTCCGCAGTCCCGGTTTCCGCCGCACGCTGGCCTTCTACGACAACATGTTCGAGCAGGGCTGGGCGCCGAAGATGTCCGAGACCCAGATTTCCAACGTCTGGGATGAGTTCTTCCGTGGCTTCACCGCGTTCTATCTGTCGGGCCCGTGGAATATCCGCGAGTTCCGTCAGCGCCAGCCACCTGGCCTGGAAGGTGAGTGGGGCGCCACGCCGTTGCCTGGTCCTGACGGGCTTGGCGCGGGCATTGCCGGTGGCACCAGTCTGGTGGTGTTCCGTTCCTCGCAGAAGAAAGAGGCGGCGTGGAAGCTGATCGAGTTCCTGTCGCGGCCGGCGATCCAGCAGCGCTTCTACAAGATCATTGGTGACCTGCCGCCGCGCCGCAGCGCCTGGCAGTCGCCGGAGCTGCAGGATGATCCACTGACCGCCGCATTCGCCGACCAGCTGGAGCGCGTCAAACCCACACCCAAGGTTCTGGAGTGGGAGCGCATCGCCCAGCAGATGCGGGTGGTGACCGAGCAGGTGGTGCGCGGTGGTTTGCCGCAGGACAAGGCGGTCGAACTGTTGGATCAGCAGGTGGACGACATCCTCGCCAAGCGCCGTTGGATCGTCGAGCAGCAGACCGATGCAGCCGCGAAGGCGGCACCATGAGGCGCGGCTCGCTGGCTGGCTGGATCTTTGCCGCACCGGCGCTGATCGTGATCGGTGTGTTCTTTGGTTTGCCCGTGTTGTCGGCGCTGGCCTTGAGCCTGACCGACTTCGATCTCTATGCCCTGGCTGACCCGCACAACCTGCGCTTCAACGGTCTGGGTAACTACATCGACCTGCTGCAGACACCGATGTTCTGGAAGTCGCTGGGCAATACCGCGTACTTCGTGGTGGCCGGGGTGCCCTTGTCGATAGCCGTTTCGCTGGGGGCGGCGCTTTTGCTCAATGCCCCGGCCGCGCGTTTCAAGGCGCTGTTCCGCACCGCATTGTTCGCGCCGGTGGTGACCACGCTGGTGGCGGTGGCGGTGATCTGGCGCTACCTGTTCCACACCCGCTACGGGCTGGTGAACTGGGGGCTGGGCCAGATGGGTATCAATCCGATCGATTGGCTGGGCGACCCGAACTGGGCGATGCCGACCATCATCGGCTTCGCGGTGTGGAAGAACTTCGGCTACAACATGGTGATCTTCCTGGCCGGCCTGCAGGCGATCCCGAAGGACCTGTACGAGGCGGCGCGCATCGACGGTGCCTCGCGCTGGCAGCAGTTCCTGCATATCACCCTGCCAATGCTGGGGCCGGTGCTGCTGGTGGTTGGTGTGATAACCGTGTCCGGTTACTTCCAGTTGTTCGCCGAGCCCTATGTGATGACCCGCGGGGATCCGCTGCAAAGCACGGTGAGCGTGCTGTATTTCATGTTCGAGGAGGGCTTCAAGTGGTGGAACCTTGGCCGGGCCTCGGCCGTGGCCTTCCTGTTGTTCCTGATCATCCTGGCGGTGACCACGTTGATGTTGCGCTTCGGTAAACGCAGGGAGCTGGTATGAGCCGGGTAGGTACAAGCCGGGAGATCGGGCAGTCGCGTTGGCACGCGTGGTGGGTAAACGGCGGCCTGCTGCTGTTGGCCGTGATCAGCCTGGCACCCTTGGCGTGGATGCTGTCGGTGTCGTTCATGCCCAGTGGGCAGGCATCGCAGTTCCCCCCGCCATTGCTGCCGGCACATACCACGTTGGCCAACTACCAGGCGCTGTTCGCCCGCACTGGCATGGGCAACAACTTCGTCAACAGCCTGTTGGTGTCGATTGCAATCACCCTGGGGTCGCTGCTGTTCAATACCCTGGCCGGCTATGCCTTTGCCAAGCTGCGCTTTGCCGGCCGCGAGCGGCTGTTCCAGATGCTGCTTGCTGCGTTGGTCATCCCTGCGCAGGTAGCGATGCTGCCGTTGTTCCTGCTGATGAAACAGATGGGCTTGGTGAACACCTTTGGTGGCGTGGTGGTTCCTGCGCTGGCCAGCGTGTTCGGTATCTTCCTGGTGCGCCAGTACGCGCGCTCGATTCCCGACGAACTGCTGGAAGCGGCGCGTATCGACGGTGCCAGCGAGGCGCGGATCTTCTTCCAGATCGTGCTGCCGATGCTCAAGCCAGTGCTGGTGACGCTGGCGATCTTCACCTTCATGGGGGCGTGGAACGATTTCATGTGGCCGCTGATCGTGCTGACCGACCAGGAGCACTACACCTTGCCGGTGGCGCTGGCCAGCCTGTCGCGCGAGCACATCATGGACGTGGAAATGATGATGGCCGGTGCCGTGGTGACGGTGCTGCCGGTGCTGTTGTTGTTCCTGGTGCTGCAGCGCTACTACATCCAGGGTCTGTTGCTGGGCAGCGTCAAGGGTTGATGCGGAACGAGCTGCCACCGGGCCGTAGCGCTGCACTTCCGTACGAAACATACCGCCGCGAATGGCGTTGATCTTTGCGAAAATCCGGCTGCTGTTGCCGGTGGTGAATCAGGATTCTGGTGATGAATATGCGTTACGCGTTCGGTCTGCTGTGTTTGTTACTGGCGTGGGTGCAACCGGCCAGCGCTGCCGTGTTGGCCAAGTTCGACGATATTGCTGCGTGGCAGCTGATCACCTCGCCGCAGGTCAGTGGCTCCTTGCGCCCGGTTGCCGGCAACAACGGCCGCGCGCTGTGCCTGGACTATGACTTCCATGAGGTTTCCGGCTACGTCGGTATCCGCCGTCCGCTGGATGTGACCTGGCCGGAAAATTACCAGCTGTCTTTCGACCTGCGCGGTGACTCGCCGGCCAACGACCTGCAGTTCAAGCTGGTCGATGCCAGTGGCGACAATGTCTGGTGGGTGAATCGGCCCGGCTTCAGCTTCCCCAAAAACTGGACCCGCATCAGCTACCGCAAGCGGCATATCGAGAAAGCCTGGGGGCCAGACCAGGACAAGACCCTGCGCCGCAGTGCGGCAGTGGAGTTCACCATCTACAGCAAGGTCGGCGGCCGCGGCACGGTCTGCTTTGACCAACTGACCCTGCAGCCGCTGCCGAAGGAAGACAACTCGGCATTGACCACCACGGTGATCGCCGATACCGCCACCGCCCTGCAGCAGCGCATCGCCGATGGCAAGCCCGATACACTGTGGATCAGTGGCGGGGTCAAGCAGCAGACAGTCAGCCTGGACCTGGGCAAGGTGCGCGAGTTCGGCGGGGCGGTGGTGCAATGGGCACCGGGCCTGGAAGCGTCGCGCTACGTGGTGCGTTCGTCCACGGATGGCCGCGACTGGAAGACGCTGCGTGAAGTCACCAGCGGCAGCGGCGGCAGGGATTGGTTGGCATTGCCGGAAACCGAGGCGCGCTACCTGCGCTTCGATCTGGTCGACGGGCCGAACTGGCGTTATGGCATCCGCGATATCAGCCTCAAGCCCTTGTCGTTTGCCAATACACCGAATGATTTCATCCGCTCTATCGCCGCTGATCTGCCGCGCGGTTTCTTGCCGCGTGGCTTCAGTGGGGAGCAGCCGTACTGGACCATTCTGGGCCTGGATGGGGGCCGCGAGCAGGCGCTGATCAGCGAGGACGGCGCACTGGAGGCGGTGAAGGGTGGCTTCAGCATCGAGCCGTTCGTCGTGCTCGATGGCAAGGTGCTCGGGTGGGCGGAGGTGAAGTCCAGCCAGAGTCTGCAGGATGGCTATCTGCCGATGCCGGCGGTGGCCTGGCAGCACGATCAATTTGGTTTGAACGTGAGCGGTTTCGTGCAGGGCCGGCCGGAGCAGGCGCAGCTGGTGGCGCGTTACGAGCTGCGCAATACGGACAAGGTCGCGCACGAGTACCGGTTGGCGCTGGCGGTGCGGCCGTTCCAGGTCAATCCACCCAGCCAGTTTCTCAACACGGTCGGTGGCGTCAGTCGTATCGACAATCTGGCCGTGCGGACCGGGCAGATCAGCGTCAATGGCCAGCCGCGCGTGTATACGTCGCTTCCGGCAGATGCGGGCTTTGCCAGCAGTTTCGACAGCAAGCTGGATGTCACCCATCTGGCGGACAAGAACTTGCCAACCACGCAGGAGGTTCGCGACGCCACCGGCTTGGCTTCGGGTGCCTTGATCTACAACTGGAAACTGGAGCCGGGCCAGCGCCGCGAAGTAGTGCTGGTGCTGCCACAGACTGGCAGTTGGCAGATGCCGGCCAGGTTCGATGCCGACAAGGCGCAGCAACAGGTCGCTACGATGTGGCGGCAGAAGCTCGACCAGCTCAAGCTGCGCGTGCCCGAGGCGGGTCAGCCGTTGGCAAATACGCTGCGGACCGCGCTCGCCCATATGCTGATCTCACGGGTTGGGCCAAGCCTGCAGCCGGGCACGCGTTCCTATGCACGCAGTTGGATCCGCGACGGTGCGATGATCTCGGAGGGCTTGTTGCGGATGGGGCGCGCCGATGCGGTGCGCCAGTACGTGGATTGGTATGCGCCATATCAGTTCGAGAGCGGCATGGTGCCATGCTGCGTGGATGCACGCGGTAGCGACCCGGTGCCGGAGAACGACAGTCATGGCGAGCTGATCTACACCATTGCGGAGTACTGGCGGCACACTGGCGACGCCGCCTTCCTGCAGCAGATGTGGCCGCATGTGCAGAAGGCCTGGAACTATATGGAGCAGCTGCGGCTGAGCGAGCGTACCGACGCCAACCGTGAACGCAATGCCGGCTTCTACGGCATGATGCCGGCCTCGATCAGTCACGAAGGGTATTCGGCCAAGCCGGTGCATTCGTACTGGGACAACTTCTGGGCATTGCGTGGCTACAAGGATGCCGCCGATATGGCGGCTGCCTTGGGCTTGGAAGCCGAAGCATTGACGATGGCCGCATCACGCGACCAGTTCCGCCAGGACCTGGATGATTCACTGCGGGCGGCAATGGCGGCACACAAGATCGACTATCTGCCCGGCTCGGTGGAGCTGGGTGACTTCGATGCCACCTCCACCACGATCGCGTTGGCGCCAGGGGGTGAGCAGGGCCGGTTACCGCAGCCCGCCCTGGACAATACCTTCGAGCGTTACTGGCAGAACTTCGTCGAACGCCGTGACGGCAAGCGGCAATGGAAGGACTACACACCCTACGAGTGGCGCAACGTGAGCGCTTTCGTGCGCCTGGGCTGGCGTGCACGGGCCTGGGAAGCCACCGAGTTCTTCTTCAAGGACCGTGCGCCGCCGGCATGGAACCAGTGGGCCGAAGTGGTGTCATCGACGCCGCGCCAGCCGTTCTTTGTCGGTGACCTGCCGCATGCCTGGGTGGCTTCGGATTTCGTGCGTTCGGCACTGGACATGTTCGCGTACGAGCGTGATGTCGACGGCCCGATCGTGCTCGCTGCGGGCGTGCCCGCCAGCTGGCTGACGGGCAAGGGCATCGCCATCGAGGATTTGAATACCTCGCACGGGATGTTGAGTTACTCGCTGCAGCGCAGTGACAAGCAGCTGACTTTGCAGGTATCCGAAGGACTGCGTTTGCCAGCAGCGGGGCTGTTGCTGCAATGGCCTTATGAGGGCACGCCCGGAGAGGCGACGATCAATGGCGAACCGGCACAGTGGCTGGGCAATGAGCTGCATGTCGGCAGCCTGCCTGCGAAAGTCGAGATCGAAATTCCTGCCGAGTTGCGTCGCAGTGAACGCAGCAAGCGTTGAGGAATAAAAACTGCGCCTCGAATACCGAGGCGCAGGCCAGTCGACGAGAGGGAGAGGAAGAACTTCCGTCGGGTCTGAAAAAAAAGAAACCAACACGCCCCCGTTGGCTTGCGGCCAAAGGTCGGGAGCAATGATGTAGTGCCGAGCCATGCTCGGCGGGGGCTTTCCCGGAAAATGCTTGTAGGAGGCCGCGAAGCTGATGCTGCGTGCAGATCACGCCTGGCACGGTACCCGCTTCCTGGCCGGGACCTGGGGAAGTGGATGCAGGTGGTTTCGATGCTGTCGGCTTCGCGGCTTACGCCGCTCCTACAAAAGAAGCTGCCTCGCGTCAGCCAGCGCGGGCCTGCTTGACGATGGCGGCGGCAGCGGCGGCGGACTTCTTGACTTCGTCCCATTGGCCGTTGCGGATCCAGCTGTCCTGCACCATCCACGAGCCGCCGATGCAGACCACGTTCTTCTGCGACAGGTAATCGCCTGCGGTGGCTTCGGTGATGCCGCCGGTGGGGCAGAGCTTGAGCTCCGGGATCGGACCGGCAACGCCTTTGATCATTGCTAGGCCACCGACGGCCGTGGCCGGGAACAGCTTGCAGATGCGGAAGCCACGCGCGACCAGTTCCAGCAACTCGGTCGGCGAGGCCGCGCCCGGAACCACCGGCAACGGCGCGGCAGCCAGGGCATCGGCCATGTGCGCGGGCGTACCCGGGGTGACGATGAAGTCGGCACCGGCGTCGATCGAGCGCTGCATCTGCTCGACGGTCAATACAGTACCTGCGCCAACCACCACATCCGGCAGTTCGCGCTTGAGCATGGCCAGCGCTTCCATTGCTACCGGCGTGCGCAGGGTCAGTTCAATCGCGGGCAGGCCGCCTTCGAGCAGGGCGGCACTGACGGCGCGCGCCTGGTCGAGGGTGTGCACGGTAACGACTGGCAGGATGCCGGCGGCGCTCAACAGCTGCTCGGCGCGGTCCTGGTATTGGGCAATGTTCATGGAGTCCTCTTTGATAAAGGTGTTCGCAAATCCTGGATCTCAGGCGTCGTTGGCTTCGTGGGGGGCAGCGGCTGCGGCGTGGTCGTGGCCAAGTTCGTATTCGGCGTCGTAGTCCCACAGGCTGCCATCGGGGCGTGCCGGGCCGCAGGAAATGGAGATCGCCCCCTGATCGGCAGGACCGACGATGCGGCGGTTCATCGCGAACAGGTTGCGGCCCATGTCCGAACCGGCCGGCGCGGTGTTGGCGGCAACGCCACGCGCAGCCCATTCGTCGGCATCGACCAGTACTTCCAGCGTGCCGGCTTCACCGTCCAGGCGAATGATGTCGCCTTCGCGGATGCGTGCGATCGGGCCGCCGCGTGCGGCTTCAGGGGTGACGTGGATGGCGGCGGGGATCTTGCCGGAGGCGCCCGACAGGCGGCCATCGGTGACAAGTGCAACACGGCGTCCCTGGTTCTGCAGCAGGCCCAGCAACGGCGCCAGCGAATGCAGTTCCGGCATGCCGTTGGAACGTGGGCCCTGGTAGCGCACCACGGCGACGAAGTCCTGCGGCAGCGCGCCGGCAGCGTGAAGCTTGTTCAGGATCTGCGGCGCATCGACGACCACGGCCGGCGCCTCGATGGTGCGGTACTGCGGCTTCACTGCCGACAGCTTTATCAGTGAGCGGCCGATATTGCCGCGCAGCAGGCGCAGGCCGCCCTGGGCCTCGAACGGATTGGAGGCGGGGCGCACCACGTCCTCGTCACCGCTGACCTCAGCGGCGGGCACGTAGCTGACCTTGCCGTCGGTGAGGCGCGGCTCTTGGGCGAAGGCGCGCATGCCGCCTTCTGCAATCGTGGTCGCATCGGCATGCATCAGGCCGGCGTCCATCAGTTCGCGGAACACGAAGCCCGGGCCGCCGGCAGCGGCAAAGCGGTTCACGTCGGCTTCGCCGTTCGGGTAGACGCGGGCCAACAGCGGCACGATCTGCGAGAGCTCGTCCATGTCGTCCCAGGTGAGCACGATGCCTGCGGCACGGGCGACGGCGATCCAGTGGATGGTGTGGTTGGTCGAGCCGCCGGTGGCCATCAAGGCGACCACGGCGTTGACGATGGCGCGTTCGTCGATCAGGTGGCCAAACGGGCGGAAATCATTGCCCAGTGCACTGATTTCCAGTGCGCGTGCGGTGGCGGCGCGGGTCAGGGCGTCGCGCAGCGGCAGTTCCGGGTTGACGAAGGAGGCGCCCGGCAGTTGCACGCCCATTGCTTCCAGCAGGACCTGGTTGGAGTTGGCGGTGCCATAGAAGGTGCAGGTACCCGGCGCGTGGTACGAGGCGGATTCGGCTTCCAGCAGTTCTTCGCGGCTGGCTTCGCCGGCGGCGTAGCGCTCGCGGACTTCGGCTTTCTTCTTGTTCGGGATGCCCGGTGTCATCGGTCCGGCCGGCACGAACACCGCCGGCAGGTGACCAAAGGCGAGGGCGCCGATCAACAGGCCGGGCACGATCTTGTCGCAGACGCCAAGATAGATGGTGGCGTCGAACATGTCATGGCTGAGGCCAATTGCCGTTGCCTGTGCAATCACGTCGCGCGAGAACAGCGACAGCTCCATGCCACCACGGCCCTGGGTGACGCCGTCGCACATCGCAGGTACCGCGCCGGCAACCTGGGCGGTAGCGCCGAGCTCGCGTGCGGCATTGCGGATCAACTCCGGGTAATGCTCGAACGGCTGGTGCGCCGACAGCATGTCGTTATAGGAGGTGATGATGCCGAGGTTGGGCGTCACGTCACCGCGCAGGCGGTCCTTGTCGGTCGGGCCGCAGGCGGCAAAGGCATGGGCCAGGTTGCCGCAGCTCAGGCGCGCGCGGAACGGACCTTCGCGCAGCGCGGCATCGATCCCGGCCAGATAAGCCGCGCGCGACGGGGCGCTGCGCTGGCGGATGCGATCGGTGATGGCTTGGATTTTAGGATGCATGGCTTTATGGCTGGGAATGGGGGGAAGTTGCTGGTAGTGCTCGGGCGATGGGTTTGCGGTCGGATCAGGCTGCTGGTGATGGGGAACAACCTGGGCTATCCATTCCCAATTCCCGAGTCCCCATTCGCCGGGTCACGGTGCCCAATGCACGCGCAGCTTGTTGCCGGGCGCATTGATTGCGGCAAGGATCGGGTAGGCAAGGACATCGCCGGAGGCGAGCGCGGCGTTGAGCACATCGAGCTTCTGCTTGCCACGTAGCAGCAGCAGGCGCTGGTTGACCGAAGCCAGGCCATGCGGGGTCAGGGTGATACGCAGTGGCCAATGCTTGGCGACGGGACAGCCGGTCGCATCCAAAGCAGCATAGGGATGTTTGCTCTGCAGTGCCTGTGCTAGATCCGCCGAGCCGGGAAACAGCGACGCGGTATGACCGTCATTGCCCATGCCCAGCACCACCAGGCAAGCCGGCTGCGAATGGGTGGCAAGCAGATTGGCGGTATGCACGCACTCGGCGATGGGCAGGCCAACGCGCACCAGCGGGTCGAAATGCGCGCCTTCGGCATGGCGCAGGAAGCTGTCGCGCACCAGCCAGGCGTTGCTGTCCTTGTCCTGCGGGGAGAGCCAGCGCTCATCGGCCAGGCCCACCTCGACCCGCGCCCATTCCAGGCCCTGGTCGGACAAGGTTTCGTAGATGGGAGCCGGGGTGGTGCCGCCGGACAGCAACATGCGGGCGCGCCCGCGTTGCTCGATTTCCGCGCTCAACAGCGCTGCCATTTCCTTGGCGACACTTTCGGTCCAGGCCTCTTCGTCAGCGTGGCGGACAAGTGTGATGCGGTCGGAAACAGCGGCGTTCATGCGGACACTCCTGGGGTTGCGCGCTGCATGTCCAGCGCATAAGCGGCGGCACCCAGCAGCCCGGGGCAGGGGTGGATGATGGCCATCGAGGGGATCTGCGACATCGTCGCGGCGAACCGGCCCTTGCTCTCAAAGCGTTGGCGGAAGCCGGAATGCTGCAGCTGCTGCAACAGGCGCGGAACCAGTCCGCCGGTGAGGAACACGCCGTCCCAGGCGCCTTGCACCAGTACCGCGTCACCGGCGACGGCGCCGAAAATCTCAAGAAACACTTCAACCGCACGGCTTGCCAGTGCATCGCCGTCGGCAGCGCGGGCACTGACGTCGGCCGGCTGCAGCAGGCCCGGATCGGTACCGGCGATCTCGCAGATCGCACGATGGATATTGACCAGGCCGGGGCCGCAGACCAGGCGCTCGTTGGAGACACGGCCGAACTGTGCCGAGAGGATCTCCAGGATGCGGATCTGCTCGGGGGAGTTCGGGGCAAAACTGGCATGGCCGCCTTCGGTGGCCAGTGGGTAATTGCGACCGTCGCGTACCACCAGGCCGCCAACCCCCAGGCCGGTGCCGGGGCCAAGCACGCAGTAGTTGCGTGATTCGCCCTCGGCGGCGGGTTGCCAACCGGCACCGCCAACCTGCACCACATCGTCAACGCCGAGCAGGGCGATCGACATGGCCTGGGCGACGAAGTCGTTGATCAGGTGCAGTTGCCCGAAGCCGAGCTGCTCGGCAGTACGCGCACGCGAGATGACCCACGGGTGATTGGTGATGCGCGCTTCGTCTCCATCCACGCGGCCAGCGACCGCGAACACGCCACTGGTGGCGCTGGCTCCACGTTGCTGCAGGTAATGCGCGGCGGCATCGGCCAGCGACGGGAACTGTGCAACCGGGTACTCGTCGATGCTGCTCTGGTCCAGCGGGGTGGCGGCGGAACAGTCGGCCAAGGCGAAACGCGCATTGGTGCCGCCAATATCCGCTACCAGTACCCGTCCGGGGTTGGGGCTCACAGCCCCTGCTCCGGACCGGCGTCGGCGGCGATGGATTCGGGCAGGAAATCCTGTGCCAGCTGCGGGCCCCAACCACCGGCGGGGTAGGGCTGCATCGGCAGGTCGGCGGCCTTCCAGGCGTCGCTGACGCTGTCGATCCAGGCCCAGGCCGCGCGTACTTCATCGTCGCGCACAAACAGGGCGTGGTTGCCGTTGAACGCATCCAGGAACAGGCGTTCGTAGGCGATGCGACGGTGCAGGCCGGTGGGAACCGAAAGTTCCAGCTCCAGCGGCTGCAGTTCCAGTGCGCCCCATTCCGGGCCGGCCAGCGAGCTCATCAAGCCGAGCTGGATGTTCTCCTGCGGCTGCAACTGGAAGGTCAGGCGGTTGGGGGTTGCGTTCTTGCGGTCGGGGCGCTCGAACAACCAATGCGTCACCGGCTTGAGGTTGACCTCGATGCGGGTGGTGCGCTCGGGCAGGCGCTTGCCGGTAACCAGATGGAAGGGCACGCCGGCCCAGCGCCAGTTGTCGATATGTGCGGTGACGCCGACAAAGGTTTCCGCTTCACTGCCTTCCGGCGGCTGGTAGGCCTGCGCGGGCTGGCCGTTGATGGTGCCGGCGGTGTAGCGACCGCGCACGCTGTCCTTGGCCGCGTGCTTGGCGTCGAGCGGACGCAGGGCGCGCAGCACCTTCACCTTCTCGTCGCGGATGCGGTCGGCTTCCAGCGATGCCGGCGGCTCCATTGCCACCAGGCACAGCAACTGCAGGATATGGCTCTGCACCATGTCGCGCAGGGCGCCGGAACGTGAGTAATAGGAGTCGCGGCCATCCACGCCATCGCTCTCGGCGACCAGGATGTGCACCGAGGCGATGTAGTTACGGTTCCACACCGCTTCCAGCAAGGTGTTGCCGAAGCGCAGTGCCATCAGGTTCTGCACCGCCGCCTTGCCCAGGTAGTGATCCAGGCGGAACACGCGGTCTTCGTCGATCAGCTGGCCGATGGACTGCAGGATCTCCTCGGCGCTGTCGCTGTCCGAGCCGATCGGCTTCTCCAGCATCAGGCGGTTGGGTGCAGCCAGCGCGCCGCCCAGTGCCAGGCCTTCGCAGGTGGAGATGTACAGGCCCGGCGGGATCGCCAGATAACTCACGCACTTGCGGTGCACCAGGTCCTTGACCGCCTCGGCGACCGATTCGGCATTGCGCAGGTCCACCGAGCGATAGTCGATGCGGTTGAGCAGGTTGCCGATGTCCTCCTGGCTGGCATGCGGCATCGCGGCTTCCAGCCGTGGGCGCAGGATGTCGCGGAACTTCTCGGTGTCATGCGGCGACAAGGCCAGCGCACGGACGCGGAAATCTTCAGGAAGTAGACCGTCGCCAAGCAGGCGTAGCAGGGACGGGAACAGATAACGCTGGGCCAGATCGCCTGTGGCACCGAACAGGAAGAGGGTGTCGTGCATTGCGCGAGTTTCGGGTGCGGATGACATCGTTGTCAATTGTTCGTCTTCAAGGCCTGCGCCGCGATGGGGACGTCCGCGTCCATCGGCGCGAGGGGGCGGGCGTGGGCAACCTGGGCTTGTGCAATGCAGCATGCCAAGAAGGCGGAAGCGGGTCCGTGCAGCGGAGCGCAGGTGCCATGTAAGAGCGACTGCGATGGTGCCATATGAATATGCTTACCGTGCACAATGTTTCGGATGTATACGATTGCAGGAAACTGTTCTCTTGCTGTAACGCAAGTGTTCTGCAGCGCCAGGTTTCGACTCGCGACGAGGTAGTGATGGCCAAGGTTCAATTCGACAGTGTGCGCAAGGTGTATGACAACGGTCAGGTGGCCGTGGCCGGCGCCAGTTTCGACATCGCCGATGGTGAGTTGATGGTGCTGGTGGGGCCATCGGGCTGTGGCAAGTCCACACTGCTGCGAATGGTGGCGGGGCTGGAGGAGATCACGGCCGGTAGCCTGCGCATCGGCGAGCGGGTGGTGAATGACGTCGCGCCGAAGGATCGCGACATTGCCATGGTGTTCCAGAACTATGCGCTCTACCCGCATATGACCGTGGCCGAGAACCTGGGCTTTGGTCTGAAGTTGCGCGGGCATGACAAGGCTGAAGTACAGCGCCGCGTGCAGGCGGCTGCCGATTCCTTGGGCCTGACGTCGATGCTGGACAAGCTGCCGCGCGCGATGTCCGGCGGCCAGCGCCAGCGCGTTGCACTTGGCCGTGCACTGGTACGCGAGCCGGAGGTGTTCCTGCTGGACGAACCGCTATCCAACCTGGATGCGAAGCTGCGTCACTCGGTTCGCACAGAGATCGCGCAACTGCATCGCAAGCTCGGTACCACGATGATCTATGTCACCCATGACCAGGTCGAGGCGATGACGCTGGGGCAGCGCATCGTCGTGCTCAACGAGGGCGTGATCCAGCAGATCGACACGCCGATGGCCTTGTATGACAAACCGATCAATCTGTTTGTTGCCGGTTTCCTCGGTAGCCCCGCGATGAACATGTTGCGTGGGCAGGTGCAACGGAATGCCGCGGGTGCTGCGGTGCTGCGGCTGGACGAGGGCGGCGAAGTGGGGTTGGGTGCTGTCGCGCTGGGCGCGGAGTGGATTGGCAAGCCGTTGGTGGTAGGCGTGCGCCCCGAGCATCTGCAGCCGGGCAGTGGTGCGGCTGCATTCAAGGCGCGCATCGAAGGGTTGGAGCCGGTAGGCAACGAGATTTTCGTCAATCTGCGCTATGGCGGGCAGACGCTGGTCATGCGAGTGACGCCACAGCAGCTGCCCCAGGTCGGGCAGGAGATTGCAGTTGAAGTGCACGGGTCGAAGCTGCACTTCTTTGATGCGGCCAACGGCAGTCGCATCGAATCATCGACCGGACCCATGTAGTGCCGCGCCCTGCGCGGCCTCGGCGCGCTGGCCGGTAGTGGGGGGGGCCGCGCCGCGGCGGGGGGGCGGGGGGCGCCGAGGGGGCGCGGCGCGGGGCG
>NZ_JBRREA010000016.1:0-95831 GCF_056759975.1 Stenotrophomonas sp. STEN031 | reverse complement strand
GGCGGGCCCCCCCGCTGAGTCTAGTTTGTCTCGCGGCGGCGGGGCGGGGGGGGCGCTCGCCCCCCCCCCCCCCCGCGGCCTCCCCGCCCCCCCCACTACAGATGAAGCTTTACCGGTGAGGCCCCTTGCCGAGCATGGCTCGGCACTACAGGGAGCGGGCGTCAACCGGCCTTCGGCGTCAGCTTCAGCAGTTTCGCGTTGGCGCCATCCTCCAGCAGCCACAGGGCGCCGTCCGGGCCTTGCTCCACTTCGCGGATGCGGTTGCCCATGTCGAAGCGCTCGGCTTCGCGGGCCTTGTCGCCATCGAAGGCAACACGCACCAGCGATTTGGACGACAGCCCGCCAATGAAGCCGCTGCCCTGCCACTGCGGGAACAGTGCACCGTTGTAGATGATGAAGCCGGCCGGCGAGATCACCTGCCGCCAGGTCACCACCGGGGCGATGAACTCGGGGCGGGTGTCGTGGTCGGGGATGGTGCGGCCGTCGTAGTGGTCACCGTTGGAGACGATGGGGTAGCCATAGTTGCCGCCGCGCTGGATCAGGTTCAGCTCATCGCCGCCCTTCGGGCCCATCTCGTGTTCCCACAGTTTGCCGTTGGCGTCGAAGGCCAGTCCGAGCACGCTGCGATGGCCCAGCGACCATACCTGGTCAGCGGGCGAGCCCTGCGCTACGAAGGGATTGTCGGCCGGCACGCTGCCATCGTCGTTGAGACGGATGATTTTGCCCAGGTTGGTCTTCATGTCCTGCGCCGGGTCGAACTTCTGCCGTTCGCTGGAGCTGATCCACAACTTGCCGTCCGGGCCGAATGCCAGGCGGTGGCCGTAGTGGCCTCGGCCGCTGACCTTGGGCGTCTGCCGCCAGATCACCTGCGCGTCGCTCAACGTGCCGCTACCGTCGGCATTCAAGATCAGCTTGGCGCGGGCGACGGCCGCACCACGGGTGTCATCCGTGCCGTCTTCGGCATAGCTGTAATAGACCAGGCCATTGCTGGCGAATTGCGGATGGACAACAACATCCCCAAAGCCGCCCTGGCCGCCGTGGGCCACGGTGGGTACGCCGCTGATGTCGCCGCGCTTGCCGCTGGCCGGGCAGAAATGGACCAGCTTGCCGCCCTTCTCGGTGACCAGCAGACTGCCGTCGGGCAGGAAGGTCATCGCCCAGGGCTCGTTGAAGCGGGCGGCTTCGGTGGCGGTGAACGGCCACTGCGCGGGCTTCACGGCCGCTTCTGCTGCCGGGTCGGGGTCGGCCGCACAGGCGCTGGTGAACAGGGCGGGGGCCAGGGCCAGGGTCATGCTGAGCAGGAGGGTACGGGGCATGGAGGTCTCCGGAAGCGGTAAGCGATACCAGTGCAGGGTTTTACACCATGGCGACCGATGCTGCCCGTTCGGGGGATGGGCCTGCCGCATGGAATCGCTTACCGTAGCGGCCGAGTGCCCGCGGATACTGGGCTCGTGGTTCCACAAAAAAGGAGTTTTCATGACGAAACATCAGATCTATCGCCCGTCCGGCGCGTTCATTGCCGCTGCGTGGACGGCCTTGCTGCTGGGGGCGGTGGCGTATCTGGTTGGCCTGTTCAACGCCGAGATGCTGCTCAACGAGAAAGGCTATTACCTGACCCTGTTGCTGTTCGGCCTGTTCTCGGCGGTGTCGCTGCAGAAGAGCGTGCGTGACCGCCTGGAGAACATCCCGGTGAGCAGCCTGTATTACAGCCTGTGCTGGTTCGCACTGCTGTGTGCGCTGCTGTTGTTGCTGGTTGGCTTGTGGAACGCGACCCTGCTGCTGAGCGAGAAGGGCTTCTACGGCATGTCGTTCGCGTTGTCGCTGTTCGGCGCCGTGGCGGTGCAGAAGAACACCCGCGACGTGATGGCGGCCGACGCGGCCTACGACACCCCGCCGCTGCCGCCGCAGGAGTGAGTGAATGCCACTCCCGCCTATGGCGGGAGTGGCTGCAGCCGATCAGCTGTCGCTGCCCGGGTCCTGCTCCGGGTGCTGTGCCGTGTGCCGGGCGACGATGCCGGTTGCGGTGACACCGCCGGTGGCATTGCCGATGGTGCAGAACACGTCGGGGATGGTATCCACCGCCAGCAGCACGCCCAGCGGTTCCACCGGCAGGCCCAGGCTCTGGGTGATCGGCATGTTGTTGGTCATGAAGTTGGCCTGGCCGGGCAGGCCGGTCGAACCCATGCTGATCGCCGCTGCCAGCAACACCGCCACTGCGTACTGCGAGGCATGCACATCAATGCCGTACAGCCAGGCAATGAAGCTGGCCACGGCGATGTATTGCGCCGGGCTGGTGATGCGGAACAGCGATACCGCCATTGGCAGCACCAGCGAAGTGAGCGCCGGTGGGTAGCCCAGGCGGTTGCGTGCGCTGTCGATCATGGCCGGCAGCGAGGCCAGCGAGGACTGCGTGCTGCCGGCAATCACCTGTACCGGCACCAATGCGCGGGCAAAACGACCGAATGGCTCGCCGGCGGCGAAGCGGGCAACCAGGTACAGCAGCAGGGTGATCAGGATGTAGATCACGCACATCAGCACGATGTAATAGCCCAGCACGCCGATGATGCTCATGCCGACCTCGGCGCAGACCACGAAGACCAGCGCGAACACGCCCACCGGTGCCGCCCAAAGCACCCAGCGCACGATGGTGATCATGGTGTCGGCGATGATGCGGATGATGTCCAGGATGCGGTCGCGGCGTTCCGGTTCCTGCCGGCTCAGGGCAAAGCCGAAGAACATGGCGAAGGCCACCAGGGGCAGCATCGCGCTGGAGGCGGCTGCCGCCAGTGCATTGCTGGGAATCAGCGAGCTGATCCATTGCGCGGCGCTCAGCGGCGTCGCTGCGGTGGTCGGCGAGCGCAACGCGTCGCGGAAGGCCTGGATGTTGTCGGCGTCGCGTGGCAGCAGGTCCAGCAGGAACGGGGTGATCACCGCGGAGAAAGCGGCCGAGCCGACCAACAGGATCAGGAACACGATGATCGCGTTGCGGGCGGTACGCCCGGAGGCGGCGGCATTGCTGGCGGTATTGACGCCGACGATCACCAATGCGGTGACCAGGGGCACTACCGTCATCTGCAGCGCATTGAGCCAGAGTCGGCCGATCGGCCGCAGCACGTCGGCGATCTTCAGCGCCAGCGTCTGGTCGTAGGCGGTCAATGCCAGGCCGACGATGGCGGCCAGCACCAGCGCGATCAGCACCTTGACGGGCGCGGAGACCTTGGAAGTTTTTGCGGGTGCGCTGTCGGTCATGAAGAGAAGGTCTGGCTAAAGGAAGGGAAGATGCCTGGTAACGGAGAAATGCTCAACGAGTGGTTTCTGGAAGTGCGGGCAGATCCCAGCTGCGCTGCAGGCGCTGGTACTCGGCGTCGGGCAGCAGCACGAACAGCGGCTTGGCGTCGGGAGACAACCAAGCCAGCAAGGCCGACATGCGCGCTGGTTCCATTGCCGTGCAGCCGGCGGTCGCTTCGCCGGGCTGGCGCCACAGATGGGCGAAGATGCAGCTGCCCTGGCCAGGCACCGCACCTGGGTTGTGCTCGATGACGAAACCTTCGCGGTAACGGCGGTCGCCGTCGTTGTGCAGGTCCAGGCGCATGGCCTCGGTGGAACCCTTGACCGCGGCTTCGCCGACCTTGGCGGCATCGACGATCTGGTTGTACAGCGGCGAGGCAGGTACATCCATGCAGTAGCTGCTGGCCAGCATCGGTTGGTAGGGCATGGCGCTGCTGATGTGTTCGGCATAGCCGAAGGCCGGGCCGATAGCGAAGATGCCGGCCGGGCTGCGACCATCGCCTTCGCGCTTCTGCGGGCCATCTGCCTGTTGCGGGTGCACGCCCATGCCCCAGGCGCTGCCACTACGGCCGAGGCTGACATCGAAACCCGCGCCATGGGTTTTCCAGCCGCTGGCGGTGCGCTCGAAGGCCTGCAGGTGGCCATTGGGTGTGTCCCAGCCGGCAGAAGTGACCACGATCAGCTGGCGTGCTTCGCCCATGGGTGTGGCCAGCGGCACAGCGATGCTGACCGGGGCAATCAGCATCAATGCGCTGCCCAGCAGGTGACGGAAGTTTCGATGTAACAAGCTGAGCATGGCGCCGGCTCCTGGGTCAGTTGTCGATCAGATGCTGGATGCGTTCCTGGTTCAATGCCAGCTGCCGCTGCCGATCAGGATTGGTCTGGCACAGCAGTACGAACACGAAATCCAGCAGGTATTGCAGCGAACTGCGGTACAGCAGCTGCGCGATGGGGGGCTGCGGGTCATGCGCGCAGATGGCCAGTGCCGCATCGGCGTGTGCACGCAGGGGGTTGGCGGTGTGGCGGGTGATCGACACGACCTTGCCACCGACTTCCTGGAACTGCCGCGACAACTGCCACAGCTGTGGCAGCTTGCCGAACTCGGAGAACACCAGTAGCACGTCGCCGGGGCGGGCCGCCGAGAGGTTGGCGGTCATCAGGATGGGGTCGGCATGCTGCACGGTGAGGAAGCCGAGCAATGACAGGCGCATGGCGAATTCGCGCGCGTACAGGCCATCGTCACCGAGTCCGTAGATGAAGACCTTGGGCGCGGTATCGATCAAGCCGATGATGGCCTCGACATCGGCCTGCGGGTTGGCGGCCATCGTTTCTTCTTCGGCCGCCACTTTGGCGCGGCGCAGGGTCTCGGCGATCAGCAGGTAGCCGCCTGGCTGGTCTTCCGGTGGCCAACGGGTACTTTCGCCGTTGCCTGCGGCGGCGACGGCGGCGCCGACTGAATATTTCAGGTCCGGATAGCCTTTGAAGCCGAGCTTCTGGCTGAACTTGACCACGCTGGACTGGCTGATATCCAAGGCATTGGCAAGTTGCTGCGAGGAGTAGTCGCGCAGCAGGTGTGCGTTGTCGAGGATGAAGTCGGCGATGCGCCGTTCGATGGCCGACATCTGTTCGCGTTCGGAGCGGATTTTTACCAGAGGTGGCATGGGCGTATGGGTGTTTATCTGCTGATGACTTTAAGGGATTGCGCAAGCAAGCGGAGCAATGCGTCGTTCCCTCCCTTGCGCGCAGCGCAGGGGAGGGCCGGGGAGGGGGAGCTTCTGCTTTTGCTTCTGCTTTTGCTTTTGCTTTTGCTTTTGATTTTGCTTCTGCTGTTGCTCCAGCCCCCTCCCTTGCACGAAGTGCAGGGGAGGGTTGGGGAGGGGTAGCTGTTGCTGTTGCTGTTGCCTTTGATCTACCGGGGCCCCTTCCGCAGCGACGGAGCTGGCAGATAGGACCCCGAACGGGGCGACGCACAGGGATGTGCGTCGTTTTTCGACGATACAGGGATGTATCGTCGAAAAATCCTGCCAGCGGAGTGGACCTGGAGCGCGCAGCGCGGAAGGCGCGGAGGCAGGGTGTGCTTGACCAGCCATTCGGCTGTTGAAAAGGCGCCTCGTTGGGCCACGTTCCTTTGCACAAGCAAACAAAGGTGCGCTCGCGCCCCGAAGGAGGGTGAAAGCTTTTGATTCTGGTTTTGCCGTTGCCGTTGCAGCTGCTTTGGAGGTGCCAAAGGGCAAGTCAAAGTCAAAGCAAGGGCTTTCACTCCCCTTCGGGGAGCGAGTTACTTTTCTTTGCTTGTGCAAAGAAAAGCTAACCAAAAGAAAGCACACGCTGCCTACGCGCCCACGACGCTGCGCGTCGCGGGTCCACTCCGCCGCCGGGATTTTTCGACGAGACGTCCCTGTCTCGTCGAAAAACGACGTGCATCCATGCACGTCGCCCCTGCGGGGTCCTGTCCGGCGGCTGCGTCGTTGCGGAAGGGGACCCGGTGGGGCAAAAGCTGGAGCAACAGCAACAGCAACAGCAACAGCAGAAGCCGGAGCCGGAGCCGGAGCCGGAGCCGGAGCCGGAGCAGAAGCAGAAGCAGAAGCAGAAGCAGAAGCAAAAGCAGAAGCAAAAGCAGAAGCTACCCCTCCCCGACCCTCCCCTGCGCTGCGCGCAAGGGAGGGGGCGACAGCCGAAGCTGAAGCCAGCTTCATGCGTTGATAGGGGCGCTCCTGCCAAAACAAAACAGCACCGGGCTTTGCCGGTGCTGTTGTTTGCGCATGCGCGATCACGGCGGCGGCAACCGAGGAGAGACCGGTTGCCGCCTGCGTGATCACGGCTTGATCATCTCCAGCCCGCGCACCTCGATGATGCCCAGGCCCGGCGCGTCGGTAATGCTGATCTCCGATTCATTGAAGATCACACCACCCACCACCGGATTGAACTGGCTCAACGACGGCCCGTCCAGATCCACCTTGCTGATAGCGCCTGATTTGGCCACGCCCAGATGCACTGCTGCCGCCACGCTGATGCTGGATTCCAGCATGCAGCCGATCATGCACGGCACGCCGTACAACGAAGCGATATCTGCAATCTTGATTGCATTGGAAATGCCGCCGGTCTTCATCAGCTTGATGTTGATGATGTCGGCCGCCCCCTGCTGGATCAGGTCGAACACCTGGTGCGGGCTGAACACGCTCTCGTCGGCCATCACCGGTGTGTTGACGCGCTCGGTGACGTACTTCATGCCGGCGATGTCCGCTGCCTTCACCGGTTGTTCCAGTAGCTCCAGTACGACGCCGGCGTTCTCCAGTACGTTCATCGCGTACACCGCCTGCTTGGCGGTCCAGCCCTGGTTGGCATCCAGGCGCAACAGTGCGCGGCCTTCAACGGCAGCGTGGATGGCCTTGACCCGTTCGATGTCCAGGCCGATGTCCTTGCCGACCTTGATCTTCAGCGACTCGAAGCCGCGCTCCACCGCTGACAGCGAATCGGCCACCATCTTGTCGATGTAGTCGACGCTGATGGTGATGTCGGTGGTGATCACCGGGTCGCCGCCGCCCAGCATCTGGTACAGCGGTGCCTTGTGCAGCTGTGCCCACAGATCGTAGATGGCGATTTCCACCGCCGCCTTGGCGCTGGTGTTGCGCTCCAGCGAGGTCTGGATCAGCCCGCAGATGCGGTTGAGGTTGCTGATGTCCTCGCCGATCAGGCGGGGCTTGATGAAGGTGTTGATGGCTTCGATGATCGAGCCGTGGGTGTCGCCGGTGATCACCGCGGTGGCCGGCGCCTCGCCGTAACCGGTGTGGCCAGTGTCGGTGCGTACCATCACCACGATGTCTTCCACCGTTTCCACGGTACGCAGCGCGGTCTTGAACGGGGTTTTCAGCGGCACGCGGAGCATGCCAAGTTCGATGTCGGTGATCTTCATTTGGTGTCTTGCAGGCGGATGCGCTGGATGTTGGTCATGCGTTCGATATAGCTGGCGGTGTCGCTGGCCATCATCGGCTGCAGTGGGGTCACCGATACGCCGTTGAGGCTGGCATGCACGCGCTTGCCGCTGGCATCGAACCAGCTGCCACCGGACGTATCGTGGATCACCCAGGTCATGCCATTGGCTTCGCCGAGCATCATCATCACGTGGCCGGGGATGTACACCAGGTCACCGACCTGCAGCTTGGCGATGGCCTCGTTGCGTTTGGCCTTGCTGTCCTTGTCGGTGAACGGCACGCGGTTCAAGGCCGGGCTGATTGCCTGCGCGCTGGTATTGCGCGGCAGCAGCACGCCGAAGCTGCGGTAGATCTCGGAGACGAAGCCGCTGCAATCGCGGGTGTCATAGGAATGACCCCAGCCATAGCGTTCGCCAAGGAACTTGAAGGCCTGGGTGATCAGGTTGGCCTGGGTCAGTGGCAGGTAATCGCTGGACGATTCCTGCGAGCGCGGCAGCAGCGCAGGCACCAGTGCGAGGCTGCCGTCGTCATTGCGCACCGGTAGCTGGATCACATGGCCGCCATGCGCCTGCTGACCGTTGACCGGGTCCATGGCCGGCCAGTCGGCCAGCACCGGCACGCGCACGCCCATTTCCAACTGCAGGTCGGAGACGCGCGGCTCTTCCGGGGTGTGTGCGGTGAACGCCTTGCCGGCGGTGATCACCCGATACGGGCCGCTGGCACCGTAGCCGAATACCTGTTCGGCGCTGCCGATGCCGACGAAGCGCTTTTCCATCCATGCCGCATAGCGTTCGCTGGCGACGAATACCCACTTGCCGTCGGCGCTCTCATGCAGCACCGCCACGGCGTCGCCGGGGAACAGCGCCGACTCCTGGAAGCGGTCGATATCGGTATCGCCCTGGCTGCTGAATACGCGCAGCTCGGTGGGGAAGGCGCGCAGCGCGGCGCGGTGTACCACCAGGCCGTACTGGATCGGGCGCGTGGCCGGGATCGCATCCAGGCTGAGGTTGGCGGTCACCGCTTGCAGCTGGGCTGGAGTGACCAGCTTGCCATGGACATCGTACAGGGGGCGGCTCGGGGCCTTGGAAATGCCGTTGATCTGCTCGCGGACCAGTACTTGTGGCAGTAGCGTGGGTAGCTTGTGCAGGTCGATGATGGAAGCATCAAGCTGGCGCATGCGGGCGTTCTGCGCATCGATGGCGGCGCGGTCCAGGATCACCGCGTCGGCATTGGGCAGCTTGCTGATCCAGGGCTGCGGCGTCAGCAGGGCTTCTTCCAGGCCGATGATGCCGGCATAAGTGGGAGCAATCGCGGCCACGGGGGCCCGCGACAGCGCGAAAGCCGGCCCGGCGCACACTGCCGTGGCAAGGATCAAAGCCCGCGCCAGCGGGGCAAAGCGTCGGCGCTGGGATAGCGGCGGCAAAGCAAGCATTGGGAAGCTCCCCTCGTTGATGCTCAGGAATACTTATTCCTTTCGCCTTCGAAAGCAAGAATAAATTATTGACCCGCTGTCGGGTGCGTGTTACACAGCGTTAACCACCCTGCACGTGGAAGTGTTGCCGTGGCTTCAAACGCCGATTCTGCCCGCTTTGCCCGCGTACCGTTCGCCCGCAAGGTCCTCGCCTCTGCCCTGTGCATGGGCCTGGCCTGGATCGCCCATGCCGGTGAGGCGCCATCGACGGCGTTGCCCGAGTTGGTAGCGCGCGTGGACCGTGGCGATTTTGCCGGCGCGGAGGCTGAAATCGACAAGGCGCTGGCCGCGCCCGCTACCGATGCCGACAGCCGCGCCGCCTACCTGTTCCAGCGTGAGCGCATGCGCCGTATCCGCCTGGATTTCACTCTGGACGAAGCGCAGGCCAAGGCGACGGTGCGCAAGTCGGTCCCCGATCTGCGCGACGAGGAGTTCAAGGCCTGGGACGACGCCGGCCTGATCGAGCATCTGGACATCGACGGCCAGCGTCGCTGGTTCAAGCGCGCCCCCAATAATCTGTTCCTGTTCAGTGCCGAGGCTTCCAACCGGCGGCCGCCGGAGAAGCGTGTTTCCCGGCCCGGTCCTTATGAGCGACTCGGCTCGCACCATCTGGAGGTGATCCAGGCATCGGAGCAGGCCGGCCAGACCAGCATCAGCCCGCGCCGCGTGCGTATCACCCAGTCCATCAAGGTCGATGCCGATGCAGTGCCGGCGGGAAAAACCGTGCGCGCCTGGCTGCCGTATCCGCGTTCGATACCCGGCCAGCAGGAAAACATCCAATGGCTGTCCAGCGTGCCGCAGGGCGCACAGATCGCACCCGAAGACACCTTGCAGCGCACCGCCTATCTTGAGCGCAAGGCCGTAGCCGGCACGCCGACCGAATTCTCGGTCAGCTACGAGCTCACCATTTCCGCGCGCCGCTTCATCATCGACCCGGACAAGGTGCTGCCCACGCCGCGGGACCCGGCGCTTGCGCCCTATCTGGCCGAGCGCGCACCGCATGTGGTGTTCACCCCGGCCATGCGGGAGTTCTCGCGCAAGGCGGTGGGCAATGAAACCAATCCCTACCGCGTCGCCAAGAAGTTGTTCGACGCGGTGGATGCGATTCCGTGGGGCGGCGCCCGCGAGTACTCGACGATCAGCAATATTTCCGATTACGCATTGCATGCAGGGCACGCCGATTGCGGCCAGCAGACCTTGCTGCTGATCTCGCTGCTGCGCATGAACGGTATCCCGGCGCGTTGGCAGTCGGGCATGGTGTATTCGGATAACGAGGTCGGTTACAACAACCTGCACGATTGGGGCGCGCTCTATCTTGCGCCCTACGGCTGGGTGCCGATGGATGTAAGCACGGGTGCACTGGACAGCGACCAGCCCGAACAACGCAATTTCTATTTCGGCGGGCTGGATGCCTACCGCATCGCGTTCAACGATGACTACTCACGCGCGTTCGTGCCTGCCAAGCAGCACTTCCGTTCGGAGACCGTTGATCTGCAACGAGGTGAGGTTGAGTGGGAAGGGGGGAACCTTTACTTCAACCAGTGGCAATACGACTTCCAGTCGCAGGTTCTGGCGCCGGAGTCCAAGTAATAGAACGTCGTAACCGTTGTCTTACTTATCGATTTACATCTGCAGGAGAGAGCAGGGGATGAACAGGAAAATGTTGAAAAGGGCGGCGCTGACCGTCGCATTGGGTGCCTGTCTCGGCGTGATGGCGCCGAGCGTGATGGCACAGAGTGCGAACGGTGCGATTGCCGGCCGCGCAAACTCCGGTGACCAGATCACCGTGGTGAACAAAGCGACGGGTTTGACCCGTACCGTAACCGTGGGCGCTGACGGCTCGTATCGCCTGAGCCAGCTGCCGGTGGGCGACTACAGCCTGCAGGTCAAGCGGGACGGGGAAGTCGACAAGGAGCCGGTGGCGGTCAACGTGTCGCTGGGCGGCACCACCAATGTCAATCTGGGTGGTGGATCGAGCAGCGCTGTTACCCTGGACTCTGTCCAGGTTGTCGGCTCCAAGATCGTCAATCGCGTGGACGTGTACTCCACGGAGTCCTCCTTCAACATCAACCGCGAAGATCTCGCGCGCATGCCGGTGCCGCAGGATCTGACTTCGGTGGCGATGCTCGCGCCGGGTGTGATCGCCGGTAACTCGTCGTTTGGTGGTATCTCGTTCGGTGGCTCCTCGGTGGCCGAGAACTCGATCTTCATCAACGGCTTGAACGTTACCGATTTCTACAAGCGGCAGAGCTTCTCCAGCGCGCCGTTCGCGTTCTTCGAAGAATTCCAGATCAAGACCGGTGGCTATTCTGCCGAGTTCGGTCGTTCCACCGGCGGCGTGATCAACGCGGTCAGCCGCTCGGGCAGCAATGAACTCAAGGGCGGTGTATCGGTCACCTTCGAACCCTCTGCCTTCCGTTCGAAGGCCGATGATCACTATTACAAGGATGGCCGGACCAACGTCCGCTCCAGCCACGACAGCCGCAGCTTCACCAAGACCAATGGCTGGGCGTCGGGCCCGCTGGTAAAGGACAAGCTGTTCCTGTTCGCCATGTATGAGCAGCGCGACACCAACTCCGGCAACACCAATGCCGCAGGCAACAGCTGGACAAAGGCCGAGTCAAACAACGGCTTCTGGGGTACCAAGCTGGATTGGAACATCAGTGACAACCATCTTCTGGAGGCGATGGCGTTCTCCGACAAGGGCGATGTTGATTCCGAGATCTATACCTATGATTTCGCCAATTCGACCATCGGCAGCGGTGCGCCGAGTCAGTCCACCGCTTCCAGTGGCGGCACCAGTGGTTCGCTGACCTATACCGGCCATTTCGGTGACAACTTCACCGCCAAGGCGATGTACGGCATCAATCGCAGCAGCAGCTACAACCGCTCGCCGGCCGACTCGCTTTGCGACTACGTTACCTACGAGAACGCCAGCTATGGCGCGACCTATCGTGCGATGGGCAGCCCGGTGCTGGGCTGCCATCCTGGCGGTACGGTCGTCGACCATGAAGATGAGCGCATCGCCAAGCGCCTGGACTTCGAGTGGGTGCTGGGCGACCACCAGCTGCGGTTCGGCTGGGATCACGAGCTGATGACCACTGATCGCAAGACGAAGTACCCGGGCCCTACCCGCAAGTACTACACCGCCTATGGCACCAAGCCGGGCAATCTGCTGGATAACGGCGCGGTTGTGCCGGGTGGCGTGAACGCCATCCTGCGTGCGCGTGAGCGTGCCGACGGTGGTGTATTCGATATCAAGGCCAGCGCGTTCTACCTGGAAGACAACTGGAGTGTCACCCCGCACCTGATGCTGAACCTCGGCGTGCGCATGGACAACTTCGAGAACATGACCACGGTGGGGACCACCTTCACCAAGCAGGACAACCTGTTCTCGCCGCGTCTTGGCTTCTCGTGGGACATGAAGGGTGATGGCAGCACCAAGCTGTTTGGTAATCTCGGCCGTTATTACATGCCGATTCCGAGCATCCTGAGCTACAACTTCGCTGGCGGTCTGCTCGATGAGTACACCTACTACGCGCTGGATGGCTGGCGCCAGGAAACCAACCCTGTCACCGGTGCGCCGTACATGGCGCCGATCATCGGATCCCAGATCGGGCCGGTTGATCAGTCGCAGAACATCGCGGTGCAGGACCTGCGCCAGAGCGTGGATCGCGACCTGGATGCGGTCTACCAGGACGAAGCGATCCTCGGCTTCCAGTCCATGATCAACCAGGCCTGGTCGTGGGGTGTCACCGGTACCTACCGGCGCATGCCCAATGCGATGGATGACATGCGCATCAATGCGCTGTGCGGCAAGCGGCATGGCAATTTGTGGCCGATCGCCAACCCCGGTGACAAGCTCACCTTGTGGGGTACCAAGGCACAGGGCTGCGCGGAAGATGGCTGGGTCACGATCGATACCTCCAAGGAGGGCTACATCATGGCCGGCAGCGAGAAGATCATCGGTTACTCCAAGCCCAAGCGCACCTACAAGTCGATCGAGCTGCAGGTCGACCGCGCGTGGGACGACAAGTGGGCGTTCAATGCCTCCTACCTGTGGTCCAAGTCGTCGGGCAACCACGAGGGCCCGGTCAACTCGGATACCAACTACGCCGACACCGGCATGGTCCAGCACTGGGATCACCCCGCCAACAACCAGCGCTACGGCGATCTGTTCAACGACCACCGTCACCAGATCAAGCTGCGCGCCAGCTACAAGCTCAACGAAATGTGGTCGTTCGGCAGCACCTTCACCGCGCTGTCCGGTGGCCCGATCACTGCGTTTGGTGTGACCTGGCCGGATGAAAATGCCGCGATTGCCAGCTATACCAGTACGGGCAGTGGTGGCGGTACCGGTTGGCTGTGCGTGGACAAGTGTGCTGGACCGTGGCAAGACCGCGTTTACAGGTATTCACCGCGCGGTGATTTCGGCCGCATGCCATGGACCTACAACCTGGGTGCAACCGTAACCTGGACGCTGCCGGTCGAAGGCATCGACCTGAAGGCCAGCCTGTCGGTCTACAACCTGATCAATACACAGGAAGTGATCAACGTGGCTGCCCGCTACGAAGGCCAGCCGGGTGTCATGCGTGACACCTTTGGTACCGGTACCCGTTGGCAGGCGCCGCGTTATGCGCAGCTGATGGTCAACTGGAACTTCTGATGTAGTGTATGAGGACGGCCCGCTTCGGCGGGCCGTTCGCTTTTGTGGGGAAAGATGACGATGCGACTGAAGCTGCTGTTGTCCGCTGCTGCCATGCTGCTGGCGAATCCTCTGTTCGCGGCAGATGCCGATAGAGGCCGCATGGATGTTCTGGTTGACCAGGCGATGCATCGCTATCAGCTACCCGGCATCGCCGTGGGCGTGATCGAGGATGGCAAGGTGGTCCGGCGTATCACCCGCGGCGAACTTGCCGTGGGCGAGGGCGCCGCAATCAACGACGACAGCCTGTTCAAGATCGCCTCCAACACCAAGGCGATGACCGCAGCGGTGCTCGCGCGCTTGGTGCAGGCCGGCAAGCTGCGTTGGGATGATCCGGTCACCAGGTACCTGCCGCAGTTCCGCATGCAGGACCCATGGGTGACGCGCAACATGCAGGTGCGCGATCTGCTGATCCACAACAGCGGCCTCGGCCTGGGCGCAGGCGACCTGATGCTGTGGCCCGAACCGAACAACTTTGATCGCCAGGACATCATTGCCGGCCTCGCCCACCTGAAGCCGACCGGCAGCTTCCGTAGCGCGTATGCCTACGACAACCTCATGTATGTGGTGGCCGGCGAAGTCGCCGCAGCTGCGGGTGGAAAACCGTACTCGCAGCTGGTGCGCGAGGAAATCTTCCAGCCGCTGGGCATGCAGCGTTGCCAGGTAGGCACATGGTCACCGGCGGCGCTTGGCAATGTTGCCCAGCCGCATCATCGCGACGGCAAGCGCAACGTCGCTGCCGAGCGCGATCCTGCACAGGTCACCGATTTCCCATCGATGGCTGCCGGCGGTATCCGTTGCAGCCTCAACGACATGCTGCGCTGGATGCAGGTGCTGCTGGACCCGGCACAGGCGCCGGGCTGGCTGGACGCAGGCCAGCGGCGTGCGCTATGGACCGCGCATATGCCGATGCCGATCAGCCAACGCCTGCGCGACTGGGACAACACGCACTTCTACGCCTATGGCTATGGCTGGCGTCTGTCGGATATGGATGGGCAGTGGAAGGTCGCGCATACCGGCACCTTGTCCGGCATGTATTCCTCGCTGGCCTTGCTGCCGGATCTCAAGACCGGCGTGGTGATCCTGATCAACGGTGAAGGCGAAGACGCACGCACGGCGCTGATGCAGGCCATGCTCAAGCATTACACCGCACCGGCCGCGGACAATGACGTGCTGCATTACGCCAGGTTGATTGACGATGCTGCCGCGCAGCGCCGTTCGGCAGGGCATGTGCGCCCCGCATTGCCGGATGCACGCCCGGCCACGCCGGCCGAGTTCGGCAGCAAGGCTGGCGTCTGGCGAGATCCGTGGTTCGGCGAGGTGTCCTTGTGCCCGCGTGATGGCAAGCTGCAGTTTGCCTCGCTCAAATCACCGCGCATGAGCGGGCAGGTGATGCGCGCCGGTGAGCGTTGGTATGTGGCCTGGCAGGGGTTGGGCGAAGATGCCGACGCCTGGCTGGACTTTTCCGGCGACGCACAACACCCGCTGCTGCACCTGCGCGCCATCGACCCGGATATCGACTTCAGCTATGACTACCCCGATCTGGAATTCCAACGCCATGGCGATTGCCACTAAATCGCTGCCGTTGTTGCTGGCACTGTTGCCGCTCACCGCGGCTGCCCAGCAGGTGCAGGTATCAGCGGCAAAGACGCCGGCACAGGCCGGCATCGTCGATGTCACCGCGCTGGCCCCGGACATCGCCCTGGACATCCGCTACGCCGGCACCGACAACTTCACCGGTCGCGTCGTGCCTGGCTATGAAGCGCCGCGCTGTTATCTGCTGCAGCCGGCGGCGCAGGCCTTGGCGCGGGTGCAGCGCGGGCTGCGTGCGCAGGGCTATCGATTGCAGGTGTTTGACTGCTACCGGCCGGTGCACGCGGTGACCTCGTTCGTCAGCTGGGTACACGATGCCCAGGATCAGATCGCCAAGCAGCGCTATTACCCCAACATCGACAAGAGCCGCCTGCTCGATGGCTACATCGCCGAAACCTCGGGCCATAGCCGGGCGGCGACGGTGGACCTGGGCGTGCTGGATTGCCGCAGCATGCCTTGCACCGCCTTGGACATGGGCACCGGCTTCGACCGTTTCGATGTGCTGGCGCATACCGCCAATCCCGATATCAGTACGTTGCAGAAGCAGAACCGGCAGCTGCTGCTGGATGCGATGCAGGCGCAGGGTTTTGCCAACTATCCAATGGAATGGTGGCATTACACCTTCAAGCCCGAGCCCACGCCGACCACGGCCTATGACTTCCCGGTGCGTTGAGCGGCGCAGGGGCAGGTAGACTGCGGGTCCCCGAATGGACCGCACCGCACCGATGAATCTGGTTCTGCATTACGGACTGCTGGGCTCGCTGGAGGCGGGCTTGATTGCCCTGGCCGTTGGCTTCGTGGTGTTCGCGCTGTGGTGGCAGGTGTGCCGCCGTATGGGATTGCGTAACGGTCACGCCATCGCCTACGCAAGCCTGATGGCAGCGGCCATCGCCGCAGGTGTCGATGGCTGGAAGCTTTTCTCGCTGGGTATGGTGAACCTGCAGTCACCGCTGTACGCCAAATTGGCCCTGGCTTCGATCCATGATCCGGACCAGTTGGGTCCGCGCGTGCTGCTGGAACTGATCGGGGTAGCGATTGGCGTCGGCCTGGGTTGGTTGTTGTTCAGTTCGCGGCAACCCCTGGCTGGTACTACGCATGAGCATTGAGTGGCCATGATCGTGCGGATAGGCGCGATGGCTGGAACGCTCTAATCCCGGGCTTACGTTCGCTTCATTCACGACTAACGAGGGCGGTAACCGCTGTTTGAGCGGAAGTGGTTAACAGGATGTTCTTCGCGGTTTTGCAGGGTGCAAGCGATTCAGTCGCTGCTTGTCAGGGTGGAGGCGTGCGGAGTTTCCGCGCTTTAGCCAACACACGAGGAAGACCTGATGACCGTACGTAATCGCACTCCGCTGTTCGCCCTGGTTGCCATCGTAGGTTCCGCGCTCGCATTGCCGGCCATGGCGCAGGATGCACAGGATCAGGCCGCCGCCGCGCAGGCACAGGCTGCACAGGCGCAGGATTCGGCAGAACAGGCGCAGAACGCTGCTGCCAGTGCATCGAGCAGCGCCGCCAAGGCATCGGCAGCCGCCGGCGGTGGGCAGAGTTGGGCCGACGTGGATGCCGATGGCGATGGTGCCATCACCAAGACAGAGTCGCAGGCCAACGCCGGCCTGGCGCAGGTGTTCGACGAAGCCGATGGCAACAAGGATGGCAAGTTGACACCGGAGGAGTACCGGGCTTATGCGGCTGCGCATAAGAAGTAATTGGTAACCGGGTAGTGCTCGAAGAGCACCCCTCCCCAACCCTCCCCGGCGCTATGCGCAAGGGAGGGGTTGGAAGAAGCGGCATTGCGCGGTGCACCCCAGCAGTTTGCGCGGTCCGCTCCCTCCCTTGCACGCAGTGCAGGGGAGGGCTGGGGAGGGGGGCTCTTGCCGTTGCACTTTGCTTGAGCTGCCATTCCAGCCAGCCAAACCCCGCCTCCCGGACGCAATCCCCTATTCACTTCAAGGCAGATTGCTATCCTGTGCGGCATGAACACGCAGACCACCCCCTCCGCCATCGGCCTGGTCGGCTTCGACGGCGATGACACGCTCTGGAAGAGCGAAGACTATTACCAGAAGGCCGAGCACGAATTTGGCCTGATCCTCAGCAACTACATCGACCTGCACGACGCCGGCACTGCCCAGCATCTGCTCAAGGTGCAGCGGCGCAACCTGGCCGTGTTCGGCTACGGTGCCAAGGGCATGACCCTGTCGATGCTGGAAGCCGCCATCGAGCTCACCGACGAGAAGATCTCCGCGCATGACCTGCGCCAGATCGTCGAGATCGGCCGGCGCACGCTGGAGCATCCGGTCGATGTCATCGATGGCGTCCGCGAAGCCGTGGCTGCCATCGCTGCCGAATACCCGGTGGTGCTGATCACCAAGGGCGATCTGTTCCACCAGGAGCAGAAGATCGAGCGTTCCGGCCTGCTGGACCTGTTCCCGCGCATCGAGATCATCTCGGAGAAGGACCAGTCGACCTACGCCAAGGTATTGGCCGAGTTCAACATGCCGGCCGAGCGTTTCGTGATGATCGGCAATTCGCTGCGCTCGGATATCGAGCCGGTGCTGGGTCTGGGCGGCTGGGGCATCCATACCCCGTACGCAATGACCTGGGCACACGAGGCCGAGCACGGTGTCTCCGCGGAAGAGCCACGCCTGCATCACGCCGACACCGCCCACCAGTGGCCGGAAGCCGTGCGTGCGGTCGCCGCGCAGGCTGCAGCGGCACAGGGCAACTGAGGTGAGCGCGGCAGGCTCCCGGCACCACCTGCGTCGGCCAGCGTTGCTGCTGCGACTGGGCCTGCTGGCAGCTGCCGTGCTGCCCTTGCCGTTGTTGGCACAACAGCCGGCAACGGCAGCGGTGGCCGAGGTCCACGCGCCGGCCACCGGTGATGCCTGGGTGGACAAGCAGCTGGCCGATATCAACGCCTATGCCGCGCGCTACCCGGAGGCCTTCGTCGATGAGCTGGCGCGTTATGCCAGTGCCCGCCCGGGCTATGTGCAGGCCTTGCTGCAGGACCATGGCTGGAAGCCCGGCGATGTCTATCTGGCCTGCTTCTGGGGCAAGGTCAATGGCAGCAACTGCCGTACTGCAGTGAAGGCCCGCGCACAGCAGCCCGAGGCCAGCTGGAAAGAGGTGTTGGCTGGCCTGCAGCCGGCCCCGGACAACCTGCGCTGGCGGGCCCTGCGCCACGCCATCGTCGCCAGTTTCGACCACTGGGACCGGCCGATAACGCTGGATCCGCTGCTGCAGCGCCAGCTCGGCGACCGCGCCCAACGCGAGGCGGCGGCGCGCAGGAGTGACGCGGAGTAAACCGCGGCGGTATTTGCTGCCCTGCAGATAGGCGCAGGGGGCGATTCCGGGCGAAAATGGCGTTCCTTCGATTTCGCGTCAAAGCGCTTTGTCATGACCGCCGACCGTTTCGTTTCGCCCGATCACATCCGCAGCCTGTTCTCGCAGGCGATGTCGCATATGTACCGCACCGAAGTGCCGTTGTACGGCACGCTGGTGGAACTGGTTGGCGCGATCAACGCCGACGTTCTGGCCGCGCAGCCGGAGCTGGCCGCGCAGATGCAGCGCAGCGGCGAACGCGAGCGCCTGGATGTGGAACGCCATGGCGCAATCCGCGTCGGCACCGCGCAGGAGCTGGCCACGCTCGGCCGCCTGTTCGCGGTCATGGGCATGCAGCCGGTGGGGTATTACGATCTGTCGGTGGCCGGCGTGCCGGTGCATTCCACTGCGTTCCGGCCGGTGGACGGCGAGTCCTTGAACCGCAACCCGTTCCGTGTGTTCACCTCGCTGCTGCGGCTGGAGCTGATCGAGGACGCCGTGCTGCGCGAGCAGGCCGCCGAGATCCTCGCCCGCCGCAACATCTTCACCCCTGGCGCATTGCAGCTGATTGAACAGTGCGAGCGCGACGGTGGTTTGAGCGAAGACGATGCCTGGCGCTTCGTAGTCGAGTCGCTGGAGACCTTCCGCTGGCACAACGAAGCCACCGTCTCGCTGGAGACCTATCACGCCCTGCATGGCGCGCACCGTTTGGTTGCCGACGTGGTCAGTTTCCGTGGCCCGCATATCAATCACCTCACCCCGCGCACGCTGGACATCGATGCCGCACAGGCCGCGATGCATGAGCGAGGTCTGGCGGCAAAGGCCGTGATCGAAGGCCCGCCGCGCCGCGACTGCGCCATCCTGCTGCGCCAGACCAGCTTCAAGGCGCTGGAGGAGATGGTGCATTTCCCGTCGGGGGCCGACAACGAAGCGGGCACCCATACCGCGCGCTTCGGTGAGATCGAACAGCGCGGCCTGGCGCTGACGCCGAAGGGCCGTGATCTGTATGACGCCCTGCTTGCGCAGGCGCGCGGCGGCGAAGGCAGCGCCGGTGGCGACTACATGCAGCGCCTGCAGGGCGCGTTCACCGCGTTCCCGGATGACCATGCAACGCTGCGCCGCGAAGGCCTGGGTTATTACCGCTACAGCCTGACCGATGCGGGCCTTGCCGCTGATGCGGATACCCGTGCCTTGCCGGCGGAAGTATTGATCGAGCGCGGCCTGGCCAGCGCTGATCCGATCATCTATGAGGATTTCCTGCCGGTGAGTGCGGCGGGTATTTTCCAGTCGAATCTTGGTGGTGGTGAGCAGCGGGCCTATGCCGCGCGTGCGAACCGTGATGCTTTCGAGCAGGCATTGGGTGCGAAGGTCAGCGACGAATTCGCGATCTACGAGCGCCTGCAGGCCGAGTCGCTGGCGGCGCTGAAGGCTTGATGCATTGCTCCCTCCCTTTGCCGCAGGCAAGGGGAGGGCTGGGGAGGGGTGCTCTTGCCCTTGCTTCAAGGCAACTGCATCAATCCACGCACGCCAAGCTTCAAACGCAGATCAAGCGCAAAAGCTTACCCCTCCCCAACCCTCCCCTGCGCTACGCGCAAGGGAGGGGGCACAAGCGGCTGGCTCAGGCGCCGTAACGCGTCTTCAGCATGGCCCAGGCCGAGCGCAGCGCCAGCGCTTCACCGCCGGCCGGGCGGCCCGGGCGTTCGCCGTCGTTCCAGGCGTAGACGTCCAGATGCGCCCACACCTGGCCTTCGTTGATGAAACGCTCCAGATACAGCGCGGCGGTGACCGAGCCGGCCATGCGCGAGCCGGCGTTGGCCAGGTCGGCGATGCCGCTGTTGAGGTAGCGCAGGTAGGGACGCCACAACGGCATGCGCCAGACCGGGTCGCGGGTGCTGTCGCCGGCCTGCAGCCACTGGTTGGCCAGGGTGTCGTCATTGGCGAACAAGGCCGGCAGGTCCGGGCCCAGCGCGATGCGTGCGGCACCGGTGAGGGTGGCGAAATCGAGGATGGTGTCCGGGTTCTGCTCGCTGACGTAGGTCAGCGCGTCGCACAGCACTAGGCGGCCTTCGGCGTCGGTGTTGTCGATTTCCACGGTGATGCCCTTGCGGGTGGTGATCACTTCGCCGGGACGGAAGGCATCCGGGCCGACGGCATTTTCCACCGCAGCCACCACCAGGGTCAGCTGCACCGGCAGCTGCTGCGCCATCACCAGGCCCGCCAGGGCGATGGCGTGGGCGGCACCGCCCATGTCCTTCTTCATGTTGCGCATGCCGTCGGCCGGCTTCAGGTCCAGGCCGCCGGTGTCGAAGCACACGCCCTTGCCGACCAATGCCAGATGCGGCGCTCCCGCGTTGCCCCAGCGCAGCACGATCAGGCGCGGTGCGCGGTGCGAGGCGCGGCCCACGGCGTGGATGGTCGGGAAATTCATTTCCAGCAGTTCGTCGCCGGCAATCACTTCCAACTCGCCGCCGTGGGCGTCGGCCAGCTCGCGCGCGGCGTCTTCCAACTGCTGCGGGCCCATGTCTTCGGTCGGCGTGTTGACCCAGTCGCGCACGCGCAGACAGGCGGTCACCACGTCGAGAACGTCAGCGGCCGGGCTTGCCAGCAGCTGTGCGGCCGGGCGCGCCAGCTTGCGGTAGCGGTCGAAGCGGTAGCTGCCCAGGCCCCAGCCGATCTGCAGGTTGGCGTTGCTGCTGGCGTCCAATTCGTTGGCAACCTGCCAGGTGGTGCCGGCCGGCAGCGCGAACGGTGCATGCGCGTAGGCGTAGGCATCGGCATGGTCGCCAACGCCGAGCACGGCGCCGGCAATGCCGTTGTCGCCGGGCAACAACAGCACGCTGTTGGGGGCGGCGTTGAACTGCTGCGCTGCCGCCCAGGCCTGCACGGCGGCCGGCTGCTGTGCCTTCCATGCGGCAAAGCCGTCGCGGTCCAGCACGTACAGCGGCAGGGCGTTGGTGGAATCGGTGGTGTAAGCGGTAATCGGGGTCATGGTGTTCTCTTGCGTCTGCTGGCGGCCGTGGGCTTAGCGCTGCGGGTTGGAGGCGTTGCCATCCAGCCAGTCGGCCAGTCCGGTCAGGGTGTCGAACTGCAGGTCAGGCTGCAGTTCGGTGTGGGTCCATGAATGTTCTTCGCGGTTGATCCAGCAACCACGCAGGCCGGCGCGCATCGCACCGGCTACGTCCATTTCGGCGTGATCGCCGACGTGCAGTACCTGCGCGTGCTCAACGCCAAGGCGTTCGCAAGCGGCATGGAAGATGCCCGGGTCCGGCTTGGCCGCACCGAATTCGCGCGAGCCCAGCTGGAAGGCGAACAACTCGCCGATGCCAATGCGCTGCAGGTCGGCATTGCCGTTGCTCACTGCGGCCACCGGCACGCGTGCGGCGATGCGGCGCAGTGCCGCCAATGCATCGGGGTAGAACTCGACCTGGTTGCGCGCGGCGTAGAACGTTTCGTAGGCCGGATCGAGCAGGTCCATGCTTGCCCCGCTCTTCTCCAGCGCCTCGGCCAGGGTCAGCCGGCGCAGCGCGCTGAGGTCGTAGTGCAGGTGCGGGTTGTCGCGGAACGAGCGTTCGCGCAGTTCACGCATGGCCGCGACCGGGTACATGCGGGCAGTGGCCGGGCTGTGTTCCAGCATCCAGTCATGCAGCACCTGGTCGATGCGGGCACCGATGGGAGCGAACGGCCACAGGGTGTCGTCCAGATCGAGGGTGATGGCGAGTACGGGGAAATTCATCCGGCCATTTTACGCCAAGCCCATGAGCCGGGCCTGTAGGGGCCGTGGCTGCCCGATCTGACTTGTGGGAGCGGCGTGAGCCGCGAAGCTACGGACATCATCAGTTGGCAGAGGCGCTGGTTGCTTCAGCATTGTCAGCTTCGCGGCTTACGCCGCTCCCACAATAGCGACGCTACTCCAATAGCTTTGCCCAGCCTTGCATGCCGTCGACGCGGCTCAGCACCAGTTTCACGCAGACCAGCAGCGGCACCGCAAGCAGCAGGCCGATCATGCCCCACAGCCAGCCGAACAGCATCAACGCCAGGATCAGCATCAGTGGTGAGATCGCCATGCTGCGGCCGAGCACGATAGGCGTGATCAATTGCCCTTCCAGTGTGTGCAGGCCCAGATAGGCCAGCGCCGGCAGCAGGGCGGTCAGTGGATCGCGGAATTCGACGAAGCCCATCAGCAGCATCAGCACGATGCCGATCAGCGGCCCCACATACGGTGCGAAATTCAGCAGCGCGGCCACCGTGCCCCATAGCAGTGCTTCGGGCAGGGCGATGCCGAGCAGCATCAGCACACCGGACAGGATCAGGCCCAGGCCAACGTTGATGAGGGTGATGGTCAGTACATAGCGGGATATCTCGCGTTCGATCGAGCGCAGGATCTCGGCGGTGAAGCGTTTCTGCTGGCGGTTGGGCAGCAGCGCGATCACGTGCCGCTGCAGGTTTTCGCCATAGATCATGAAGAACAGGGTCAGCAGCACCACCGCCAGCGCCGAGGCGGCCAGCTTGGGCGTGCGCACCAGTGCCTTGTAGGGATCGTCGAGTTGAGTGCGGATCACCTGCACCTTGCGGTTGCCTTCGCCACCGGCGGCGCGGGCGAAGCTCTCTGCCGCCAGGTTGGCCTGCTGTACCGGCTTGACGAAGTCCTGCACCTTGCGCGAGATCTGCCGCATCTGCTGCGGCGCTTCCTGTACCCATTCGGTGGCGGGGCCGGCCAGCTGCACGGTCAGCGCGGCCGCGCCGGCCAAGCCGGCCGACAGCACCAGCAGCGCGCCGAGGAAACGCGGCAGGTGCAGTTTCTGCAACAGGCGGATGATGGGGTTGCCGATCAGCGCGAAGAACATCGCCAGCAGCACCGGCAGGATGACTTCCTGCGCGGCCCACAGCGTGTAACCAACGGCCAGGGTGGCCAGCACCACCAGCGCCGCAGGTGCACGCGGGCGCGGCGGCAGGGGCGTAGGTTCGGCCGCCGCAGCGGCAGCTTCAGGCAACGGCTCGGACATGCGGGCGATGCTCCGGACGATAAGGCGCGGCGCGGTGCCGCGCCCGGCTCAGGATTCTGACAGTTCCGTGGCGGCTTCGGCGGCGCGCGGCGGCACAGGATTGGAGGCGTCCGGGGACCGGGCCGTTGCCTGCGCGGAGGCTGCCGCAGGTGCAGCAGCCTGTTCGGCATCGGCTGCGGCCTGATCCGCATCGTCGGCGGCACCTGCCGCCTGGCTGGCGGCCACGCCAGCCGCGGCGGCGGCAAACGAGGCCACCGAGGCCTGGGCCGAAGCCACCAGCCCGGACACCGAGCCGATCATCTGCAGCCAGCGGCTGCCGCTGAAGGCACCGCCGGGTTCCAGCTTGCCGGCCAGGAAGCCACCAGCAAGACCGACAACCACGATGCGGCCGGGCGTCCATGCACTGCGCCAGGTCTGGTTGAGCCGGTCCCAATGCTGGGTGGCTTCCTCGCCACGTACCTGCACCACGGCTTCGGCGCGACGCACGCGGCGTTGCAGGGCTTCGAAATTCACGGTGTGTGCTCCCCGGGGATCTTCACTTCGGCATCGGGGTCGTCGCCACTTGGTTCGTCGAACAGACCCAACCGCGACAACTGCCGGCGGGTGGCGTGCATGCCGGTGTGGTGGAAGAAGTACGACACCCGCCATATCGCGTAGCCGGTGACGGCCAGGCTGGTGAGGGTGGGGATCAGCAGCGAGATGAACAGCGACAGGCCCATGTATTGCAGCATCGCCACCGCCGTGGCCGCCAACAGCAGCCACGCCGAGGCGCCGAACACGATGGCCACGCCGCTCCATGCCAATGAGCGACCAAACGCGCTGCGCGCCAAGGCCAGGTCGGCCGAAGCCAGCCGGCGCAGGGAGCGCAGCGTGTTGGAAGCCGAGTCCAGCGTCTGCCGGCCGGCCGCGCCAACCTGGCGGATGCTTTCTTCCAGCCCGGGCGCCTGGCCCGGGGTGGAATCGTCGCCAGTGGGCGGTGTTGCGTTATCGCTCACGCCGATCAGTCGTTGCTGCGGGCGAGCTTGGCAATGATCCAGCCAGCGGCGAAGGCCACGCCGAACGAGGCCAGCGGACGCTCGCGGATGAGGTCGGCGGCGCTGTCGATCAGGTCCTTGCCCTTGTCCATCAAGGCATCGACCTGTTCCTTGGCGGCGGCACCGCCAAGTTCAGCAGCGGCCAGGCCAGATAGCGCGCTGTCGGACAATTCGGCCTTCATGTTGGCCTTGCCCAGACGCAGTTCGTCGCCGGCAGCACCGGCGGCGCCCTTGACGGCCGAGCCAGCGGCGGAAGCGGCGGACTTCAGGTGTGCGCCAGCCTCGCCCAGGTGTTCCTTCATGTTCTCGGTATTGGTGGGGCTCATCGTGATCTCCTGGTTTCAGCGGGTGCGCCGGATGGCGCGCGGTTGCAACAGAACTCAACAAATAGCAGCTGCCGGGTGTAAACAACGTTACGCCGACAGCACAAGATGCTCACCTGGGCATCATCGCATCATCAATTGGCCACGCTGGCTGCCACCGCGCAGGATGCTGAGCACCAGCTGTGGCGGGCGTTGGCCGAAGCTTGCGCGCCAGCCGGCGAGGTCGGTGAAGGCGCCGCTGCTGGCTGCAAGAATCACATCGCCACCGGCCAGGCCCGATTGCGCGGCGCGGCTGCCACGCGCCACTTCGCTGACCAGCACGCCGTTGATGCCGGCCTGGCGCAGTGATTCGGGCAGGTCGGCGAAGGTGGCACCGCTCAGGCGCGGGTCCAGCGTGTCGCCGGCCACGGCGCGCGGTTGTTCCTTCAAGGTGGCCTTGAGCTGCAATGGCTTGCCGTCGCGGCGCACTTCCAGATCAACCGTGCGGCCGACCGTGGAGAGGCCTTCGAAGTTGTGCAGGGCCTGCGCGCTGTCCACGCGCTGGCCATTGATCGCGGTGACCACGTCGCCAGCCTTGACCCCGGCCGCTGCTGCACCGGAGCCGGCCAGCACGCGTGTCACCAGCGCGCCGCGGGCTTCTTCCAGGCCCAGGCCCTGGGCGATCTGCGGGGTCAGGTTCTGGGTTTCCACGCCCAGCGTGCCGCGCACCACCACACCCTTGGTGATCAGCTGCTCGACCACGTCGCGGGCCAGGTTGGACGGAATGGCCAGGCCCAGGCCGATGTTGCCGGCCATGCTGCCCTGCGGGTTGTAGCTGGCGGTATTGATGCCGACCAGCTGGCCGTTGAGGTTGACCAGTGCGCCACCGGAGTTGCCCGGGTTGATCGAGGCATCGGTCTGGATGAAGTTCTGGTAGCCCAACCCGCGGATGCCGCTGCGGCCCACTGCCGAGACGATGCCGGAGGTGACAGTCTGGCTGAAGCCGAACGGGTTGCCGATCGCCACCACGAAGTCACCCACGCGCAGCTGGTCGCTATTGCCCAGCGGCAGGGCGGTGAGCTTTTCGGCCGGGATGCGGATCAGGGCGATGTCGGTGTCGCGGTCCGAACCGAGGAACTCGGCCTTGACTGTACGCCCGTCGGCCAGGGTGACCTGTACGTCGTCGGCATTCTCGACCACATGGTGGTTGGTCAGCACATAGCCGCGCGCTGCATCGATGATCACGCCCGAGCCCAGCGACTCGTTGATGCGCTCCTGCGGTATCTGTGGGAACAGGCGGCGGAAGAACGGATCGTCGAAGTAGGGGTTGCGTACCCGCACCACCTGCTTGGTATTGACGCTGACCACGGCCGGCATGGCCTGTTCCAGCATCGGCGCCAGCGATGGCACGGCCTGCCCGGCGACGGCGGCCGGCAGCGCAGCGGTGGTCGGCAACACCGTGCCCAGCGAGGCGGCGTCGGCGCGGTTGTCCAGGTGGGCATTGATGGCGGTGGCGGTAAAGCCACCGAAGGCGGCGGCCAGGGCCAGGGTCAGCAGGGTCGGGATGGGTCGCATTGCCGGGGGTTCCATGCGGGGGCGCCCGAGGGCGGCGCCGGGGTGGGGCGGGTTGCTGAACGCGAGTGTGGCGGGGGGCGCTTAAATCGGCAATGAAACCTCTGCATCGCCGCAATCCCAAGAGGCCCAAGCCCTGCACGGATTGCAATAGTCCGGCGGTAGATTTTTCGTTTGACATCACCCCGTGGGTGGGTAAGCTTGGTCCGGTCATCACCCACTAGATGTTGGGTTGATGTGAAAAGCGTCCCCAAGCAGTAGGGTTTAGTGCTCGGGGTGCAAGCACCCCAACGGAAGGCGTGCAATGACCGCGACAGTGATGCAGAAAACCGGTAGTTCCCGGAATCCCCTCATCCCGCCGACAGGCGCGTAAGTACGCGCCTGCGCGTCGTTGTCTTTGCAGCCTGGCCTGTTTGGGAAAAGAAAAATCGCACCGCAAGGTGCCCCAGGAGAGTTTCCACAATCATGAGTACGGTGCGTCTGGAAGTGGTCAGCAATCAAACCAAGTCGGACATGATCCCTCTGCAACCTGCCTCGCAGGACATCTGGGAAAAGAAGTACCGCCTCACGACCAAGGCGGGCGAAGCGCTGGACGCCGATATCGACGGCACCTACCTGCGCGTGGCCCGCGCCCTGGCGGATGCCGAGGCGACCGACGACAAGCGTGCCTACTGGTATGAGCGTTTCGCCTGGGCCCTGCGCCGTGGCGCGATCCCGGCCGGCCGCATCACCTCCAATGCCGGCGCGCAGCAGCACAAGCCGGCCACCAGCACCATCAACTGCACCGTGTCGGGCACCATCACCGACTCGATGGACGGCATCCTGGAGAAGGTCCACGAAGCGGGCCTGACCCTGAAGGCCGGCTGCGGCATCGGCTACGAGTTCAGCACCCTGCGTCCGCGCGGTGCCTTCGTTGCCGGCGCGGGCGCCTACACCTCCGGGCCGATGTCCTTCATGGATATCTACGACAAGATGTGCTTCACCGTGTCCTCGGCCGGTGGCCGTCGTGGCGCGCAGATGGGCACCTTCGATGTGTCGCACCCGGACGTGAAGGACTTCATCCGCGCCAAGCGCGAGGACGGCCGCCTGCGCCAGTTCAACCTGTCGCTGCTGATTACCGATGGCTTCATGGATGCGGTCAACAACGACGCCGACTGGCAGCTGGTGTTCCCGATCAACACCAAGGAACAGGCCGAAGTCGACCAGAACGCCACCGACGTGGTCTGGCGCGAGTGGCCGACCCACGAAAACTACATCGTCCGCGATGACGGCCTGGTGGCCTGCAAGGTGTACGGCCACATCCGTGCCCGTCACCTGTGGGACATGATCATGGTCTCCACGTATGACTATGCCGAGCCGGGTTTCATCCTGATCGACCGCGTCAACGAGATGAACAACAACTGGTGGTGCGAGAACATCCGCGCCACCAACCCCTGCGGCGAGCAGCCGCTGCCGCCCTACGGCGCCTGCCTGCTGGGCTCGGTGAACCTGACCAAGTTCGTGCGCGACCCGTTCACCGACAAGGCCTCGTTCGACTGGGACGAGTACAAGGAAGTGGTGCGCGTGTTTACCCGCATGCTGGACAACGTGGTCGAAGTGAACGGCCTGCCGCTGGAACAGCAGCGCAACGAGATCATGCGCAAGCGCCGCCACGGCATGGGTTTCCTCGGCCTGGGCAGCACCATGACCATGCTGAAGATGAAGTACGGCAGCACCGAGTCCTGCGAGTTCACCGAAGCCATCGCCCGTGACATGGCCGTGGCCGGCTGGGAAACCGGCCTGGAACTGGCCCGTGAGAAGGGCGCTGCCCCGATCATGGAAGAACAGTTCTCGGTCACCGCCGCCATGCTGCGCCAGCGCCCGGAAATGAAGAAGGACGGCTGGAAGGTCGGCCAGAAGATCGCAGGCAAGGTGCTGCACGCCCGCTACAGCCGCTACATGCAGCGCGTGGCCACGGTGGCCCCGGAGCTGGTGGAAGAACTGGCCACGGTCGGTTCGCGCTTCACCCACCACAGCTCCATCGCCCCGACCGGCACCATCAGCCTGTCGCTGGCCAACAACGCCTCCAATGGCATCGAGCCCTCGTTCGCGCACCACTACAGCCGCAACGTGATCCGCGAAGGCAAGAAGTCCAAGGAAAAGGTGGACGTGTTCTCGTTCGAGCTGCTGGCCTACCGCCAGCTGGTCAACGCCAAGGCCATGCCGTTCTCCGACGAGGCCGACGCCCAGCTGCCGGAGTACTTCATCAGCGCCGACGACATCTCGCCCAAGGAACACGTGGACGTGCAGGCCGCCGCGCAGAAGTGGGTGGACAGCTCGATCTCCAAGACTGCCAACGTACCGACCGATTACCCGTACGAGCAGTTCAAGGACATCTACCGCTACGCCCACGAGCAGGGCCTGAAGGGCTGCACTACCTTCCGCTTCAACCCCGCCGCCTTCCAGGGCGTGCTGGTCAAGGAAGCGGACCTGGAGAACACCACCTACCGCTTCGAGCTGGAAGACGGCCAGGTGGTGGAGGTCAAGGGCAACGAACAGATCGAGTACGACGGCGAGATGCACACCGCCGCCAACCTGTTCGACGCCCTCAAGGAAGGCTACTACGGCAAGTTCTGAGTGCCTTCATCGCCCTCCCGGCCGCGCGCTGGGAGGGCATGACGGTGGTCTCACCGCCACCGGGTTGTTGCGCGTTTGTTTCACGTTGCATCGGCTTCGATATAGCATCGCCAACGTTAAAAGACCCGATGCCCTGAGGAGGGCTATATGAGCAATGGTAATGGTGTGACCGCGACCGTAACCCAGGTTGCCGAGAACGTGAAAGAAACCGCAGCCAACGTCGGCGAGACCCTGGCCGTGACCGCCAGCGATGCCGTGGCCGCCGTCAAGACCGGCGCGCACAAGGTCGAGGCCGGCGCCAAGAAGCAGGTGGCCAAGGTCAAGAAGGCAGTGAAGAAGGCTGAAAAGGCCGTCAAGAAGGCCGAAAAGGTCGTCGCCAAGAAAGCGGCCGCCGCCAAGAAGGAAGTAAAGAAGAAGGTCGCCTCGGTCCGCCAGAAGCTGGAGGCCGCCAAGGCCAACGCCCAGGCTGAAGCCACCGAGCTGAAGAAGAAGGGTGCCGGCAAGCGTGCGGCCACCAAGAAGGCCATCGCCAAGGTCGAGAAGAAGGCCGCCAGCAAGGTCGCCTCGGCCAAGAAGACGGTGAAGGCTGCCGAGAAGAAGGTCGCCAAGGCCGTCAGCAAGAAGGCTGCTGCCGCCAAGAAGTCGGTGAAGGCCACCGAGAAGAAGATTGCCAAGGCCGTCGTCAAGAAGACCACCGCTGCCAAGAAGGCAGTGAAGAAGGTCGAAAAGAAGGCTGCCAAGAAGGTCGCCGCCGTCAAGAAGACGGTGAAGGCCACTGAAAAGAAGGTCGCCAGGAAAGTAGCCGTCAGCAAGAAGACCGCTGCCAAGAAGGTTGCCGTGGCCAAGAAGACCGTGGCCAAGAAGGCCGCTACCGCAAAGAAGGCGGTTACCAAAAAGGCTACCGCAGTGAAGAAGGCCGCCAAGAAGGCGACCCGCAAGTAAGCCGCACCGCGCACCCCGTCCCCCGGGACGGGGTTGCTGCCAATCCGTATAGCAACGCATAACCAGGACTCGCACCATGGCCGTCAAGATCGACAAGAAAATCAAGGGCTATTCCGTCATCACCCCGGACGACAAGGCCCGTGAAGCAGCAGCGGCCAAGGCCCCGGTGGCAGTGGCCCTGGACGAGTCCCCGGCCGACAACATCGTGCACATGCACGAGCGCATCGAGCGCCCGGAAGTGCTGATCGGCAGCACCTACAAGATCAAATCGCCGCTGGTGGAGCACGCCTTCTACGTGACCATCAACGACATCGTGCTCAACCAGGGCACCGAGCACGAACTGCGCCGTCCGTTCGAGATCTTCATCAACTCCAAGTCGATGGAGCATTTCCAGTGGATCGTGGCGCTGACCCGCATCATGTCCGCCGTGTTCCGCAAGGGCGGCGACGTCACCTTCATCGTTGACGAAATGAAGGCCGTGTTCGACCCGAAGGGCGGTTACTTCAAGGCCGGCGGCGTGTACATGCCGTCGCTGGTGGCCGAGCTGGGCTCCATCGTCGAAGACCACATGAAGTCGATCGGCCTGCTGCAGGATCCGGAAATGAGCGCCCACCAGCGCGCCCTGATCGCCGAAAAGCGCAAGCAGTTCGAAGAACGCTCAAAAAAAAACAGTGAAGTAAGCGCAGCGCCGGCGCAAAGCGCCGCGCTCGCCCCCTCCCTTTCGCAAAGCGAAGGGGAGGGCCGGGGAGGGGTAGCCCTTGAGGTTGCCGTCGCCCCCGAAGCCGACCCCGAAAGCGCCGACAACGGCAGTTTCCCGGCCAGCGCCAGCATGTGCCACAAGTGCAGCACCAAGGCGCTGGTGATCATGGACGGCTGCCAGACTTGCTTGAATTGTGGGTATAGCAAGTGCGGGTAATCGATAGATAAGAAAAGGAGCCCCTTCAGGGGCTCTTTTTTCTTAAGGAAATTCGGAGTTTCCCTCATGACAGGTCTTCTCCATGTTCCTTGCCGGTATCTGAATCCCCTCCAAGGATTAGATATAACCCCGCTGGATGGGATGCGGCGACTGGACAGTGTTCGCTGTCAGTATTGTTATTCCTTGATGGACGATTACGTTGGCGAAAGTCTTTGGAAGGTTCCACTAGCGAGGTATATGGCAACTCACAATCGTGTAGTGAGTTCGATGCGGAAAGCCGGAATCGAACTGCCTGAACGGCGACTCCGGATCAAGGGAAATCCCAGTGAAAGAGATGCGCTCCTTCAGGTTTGTCCAGTGTGTGGTTGGTGGGTAGCAATTGATAGAGCACTGTTCTGTGCCGAGCGCCGTCAGATTTGGAGCATGACCCTTGTTTCGGGTGCAGTACTGCGCGATCTAGACATTCGAGATATAAACGTTCCGATCATGGCTGTGCGGAGGTACCTTTCGGCCAAGCAACAGGCACTGAGAGATATGCATCCCCGACTGTTCGAGGAGACCGTTGCGAGTGTATTTCGTGACTTTGATTATCGTGCGGATGTTACTGCTTACTCCGGCGATGGAGGCATTGATGTTGTGCTTCGGTCCACTGCTGGTGATGTGATTGGCGTACAGGTTAAGAGAAAGAAGAGATCGATCGAGGTTGAGCAGATTAGATCGTTTCTTGGTGCTCTTACTCTTGGGGGCTATCGGCGTGGTGTCTTCGTGGCGACTTCGAAATTCCAGAGGGGATCAGTCGAAGCCGCGCGGATAAGTACATCAAGGCACATCCCTATTGAGCTTGTGGATGGCGACCGCTTTCTTCATATTTTGGGGGCTGCGAACATGGAGGTTCCAGCGACTGCTGATGATTGTGGAATTCATGCTGGGCAGGACTTGCGATTCACGCTTCATTCTCATTTCAATATCAATTCGTTGTGACAGTCGATTTATAAAAAAGTAACGTAGCCCGGGTAAGCGCAGCGCACCCGGGGTCTACAGTGATCGAAGAAGCCGAGCCGACGCTCGGCTTTCTACTTTTGGCTTCGGCTGTTTTCGTTCGATGCCGACGACGCGCCTAATCCCTCGGCTGCGGCCTGATGCGTTGGCGGGCATCGTGCGACCCCGGGTGCGCTGCGCTTACCCGGGCTACGGATTGATTGGTAATTGGCGGGTGTTTTGCTTACGGATCGCGGGGCAGGCGTTATCCGGAGATGTGGCTACGCTGGGGCGATGGTCAACTATCGACGTAATCGTGTTGCCGGCGGCACCTACTTCTTCACCGTTACCTTGCAGGACCGGCGTAGTGATCTGCTGGTGCGCGAGATCGATGCGCTGAAGCAGGCTTGGCGCAACGCCGCGCGGCGTGTTCCGCACCTGGTGTTGGCCGCTGTTGTGCTGCCGGAACATCTGCATGCGGTGATCCAGATGGAGGCCAACACGGATGACTATCCAAGGCTGTGGCAGGACATCAAGAAGGGGGAATCGGGGTCAGAGTGGGGTTTCCGCTCTGGCCCTTGATCGTTGAGGGGTCTTGGGCTTCCAGAACCAACTGGCCCTGCTGCAGAGAGAGCGCAATATCGATAAAAAATCGTAAAGAAATGAACCGATGTTAGTGCTGGAGAAGTTGCAAATATTCATATATATCAGTGTATTGCAGCAGTGGCCGCCATGAAGTATCGTTTCTTGAATCGTAAAGAAACGAGCTCTGATCATGGCCCGTCCTCCATCAGCTAGCGTCCTGCAACTGCTTGATCTGCTTCAAAGCGGCGATCCGGTGCCGGCCGGCGAGTTGGTCGAGAAGCTGGCCGTCTCCCGTCCCGTCCTGTCGCGGTTGGTCACGGAGGCTGGTGATCAGGTACGCCGGGTTGGCAAGGCGCGCGCTACGGCTTACGTAGCCACTGCGCTGGTCCGGCCCAATATGTGGCCGCTTTACCGGATGGGCGCGGACGCGAACATGCAAGAGCTGGGCAACCTTCACGCGTTGCGTGGAGACAGCTTCCTTTTTGAACCCTCGGGTGATCGTCCGAACCTGATGCGCGCAGTAGATGGCCCGACGGGCTACTTTCCGGGGCTGCCCTGGTTTCTGGATGATGTGCGTCCGCAGGGTTTCCTCGGTCGTTCCCTGGCGCATCGTTTGGGACGGGCATTGGGTGTGCCCGAAGACTTGAAGAGCTGGCAGTCGCGCGACAACCTGCTCGGCATCCTGCATGGCGGCACCAGTGTCGGCGATTTGTTGTTGGGACAGGCTGCCATCGACCGTGCGTTGCTGGATGTGGATGCGCCACTGGATCGCGTGGACGTAGCCAGCCGGCACGACGACTACGCTATACGCGCAAAGGAAGCCCTGGATGGCGAGGAAGTTGGTTCGTCTCCAGGAGGCGAGCAGCCCAAGTTCACCGCGACTGTTGTTACTACTACTGGTCGCTACGCTGCCTTGGTCAAGTTCGCGCTGCCGTCGTTGAACCCGTTGGGCGCGCGTTGGGCGGATCTGCTCGTCTGCGAGCATCTGGCCTTATCCACGCTGCGCGAGGCCGGCTTCCCGGCTTCCCGCACACAGCTTCTGCGCAGCGAGGAACATGTGTTCCTTGAAGTGGAGCGGTTTGATCGCACTGTGGACGTATTGGGCAGGCGCGGTTTCGTTTCGCTATTGGCGCTGGATGCAGCATTCATCGGTGAGGGGCCGCGCGACTGGGGGCTGGCCGGCGAGCAGCTCGTTGATGAGCGATTGATCACTCAGGGCACCGCCGAGAACCTGGCCCGGCTGCATTGGTTCGGCCGGTTGATCGGCAATACCGACATGCATCTTGGCAACATCGGTTTCCATCTGATCGACGATGGCCCGCTACCCTTGTGTCCTGCATACGACATGCTGCCGATGTATATGGCGCCATCCGCGCAAACCGGGAATATTCGCGCACTCGTACCGGTAAACATCAATGCGCCCAGCAGAGCCGGGCAAGCGCCATTCATTGCCTGGGCCGCAGAACTGGCTGAGCAGTTCTGGCGGCGGGTAGCGGAATCGGAGATTGCGCCGGAGATTCAGACTGTAGCGCAGCAGAATATCGACGTAGTCAGCCGCTACGCCCAACGCTTTGGCAGCTGAAAGAAAACCGGGGGCAGAGTGGGGTCTTGGATGTTCCGCAGCACGCAGCTCAAACCACATCTGCGGCATTACCTCAGCTTGCGAACCCGCGTATCCCCCGCTCCCAGCAACGCCCCATCCGAACCCTGCAGCCGCATCAGCGGAACCGGCTTGCCGGTGCGGTTGTCGAGCAGTTGCGAATGCCGCTCGCCGCGTTGGTACAGGTGCTGCTCGCCCCATTGGCGCAGGGCGACGAGGAGGGGGAACAGGCTCTCGCCCTTCGGGGTGAGTACGTACTCCTGATACGCCGTGCCGTCCGATGCGGCATGCAGCTGCAGGATGCCGGCATCCACGAGTTTGCGCAGGCGGTCGGTGAGAATGTTGCGGGCCACGCCCAGGCCGCGCTGGAAGTCGCCGAAGCGGCGGACGCCATCGAAGGCATCGCGCAGGATGAGCAGTGACCAGCGGTCGCCGACAAGGTCGAGGCTGCGGGCTACCGGGCAGGGTGAGTCGGATTCGAGGCTGCGGCGGGACATGGCGACTCCTGTGGCTGAATCCATTGTAGTTGCATTTTAAAACCACAGTTCGCTAGCATGCATCTGGTTGCGATATGCAACTGGATTTAGGTGTGCCATGAACCTGCCTTTGGAAAGTGCTTTGGAATGCCCCGAGGCAGCTGTGAGCCGGGTAGGTCAGGCGCTGCCTGCCGGTCTGATATGGCTGTTCGCCATCGCCAGCGGGCTGTGCGTTGCCAATGTGTATTACGCGCAGCCCCTGCTGGACCTGCTTGCTGCATCGCTGGGCATCAGTCTGGCGGCGGTTGGCAGCGTGGTGACCGCAACCCAGATCGGCAGCGCCTTGGCCTTGCTGTTGCTCGTGCCCTTGGGCGACAGGATGGAGCGCCGCCGCCTGATGCTGGTCCAGCTACTGGGCTTGGTGGTCGCGCTGCTGTGGGTGGCCTGGGCGCGATCGCCGTGGCTGCTATTGCTGGGTATGTTGGCGATTGGCTTGCTCGGCACGGCGATGACGCAGGGGCTGATTGCCTATGCCGCCAGTGCCGCTGGCGACAACGAACGAGGGCGGGTGGTCGGCGCCGCGCAGGCCGGCGTGTTCATTGGTCTGTTGATGGCGCGGGTGGTCGCCGGCGGCGTTGCCGACCTGGGCGGTTGGCGTAGCGTCTATGTCGTTTCCGCGCTGGCAATGCTGCTACTGGCGGGCCTGCTTCATCGCAAACTTCCCCGACTGCCTGCGGCACCGGCGGCGCTGGGCTACCTGCAGCTGATCGGCTCCATGGCACGTCTGCTGCGAGAGGAGCGGGTGCTGCAAATCCGGGGAATGCTGGCGTTGCTGATGTTTGCTGCGTTCAATATCTTCTGGAGCGCGCTGGTGCTGCCGTTGAGTGCGCCACCCTACGGCTACTCACACACGGTGATTGGCGCATTCGGTCTGGTGGGCGTGATCGGCGCATTGGGCGCTGCCGGTGCGGGCCGCTGGGTGGACAAGGGGCGTGGCCAGACCGTCACGGCGATGGCGCTGCTGGTGCTGTTGTTGGCGTGGTGGCCGTTGTCGTTGATGCCGGTGTCGTTGTGGGCGCTGGCGTTCGGCATTGTGTTGCTGGACCTTGGTGGGCAGGCGCTGCACGTGAGCAACCAGAGCATGATCCTTCGCGAGCGGCCTGAAGCGCACAGTCGGCTGGTCGGGCTTTACATGCTGTTCTATGCAGCAGGCAGCGGGTTGGGGGCGATTGCCACCACGGCTATCTATGCGCGCGCAGGGTGGAGCGGCGTCTGTGTGTTGGGTGCTGCTACCTGTGGCGTTGCGCTGGTGTTCTGGTTGGCTAGCCGGCGGCTCATGCCTGTGTAGTAGCGGTGCGGTGAAGCGTGCTGGTTTGAGAGTGCTTGCGATAAAACAAAAGCGAAGCTGACTTGTGGGAGCGGCGTAAGCCGCGAAGCTGCGGGAAGTAGCGACAGCTCCGGAAAGTGTGGTTCCTCTGGTTTCCTGGCTTCGCGGCTTACGCCGCTCCCACAAGAGCTGGGTTTGGTGTTTGCTTTCAATCTGATAGCACGGCCGCTGGAGGCAGAAGCTACAATCGGCAGATTCCTGCAGCATTGCCGGGAATGACATGGATGCAATGTGCTGATTACCTGGGGTGGTAGATGAAGTTACGGGTTTTGTGGGTGGCCTTGGCACTGGGTTCATTGCTCGGTTGCAAGCAGGCTGCTGCGCCTGCGCCTGCGGCTGATGGCGCTGCCGCTGCCGCTGATGCCGTAGCGGTGCAGGGGCCGGCTGTATCCGCTAGTGGTGGCACGAACAATGAGCCTGAAGACACCGTGTCCGCGCCGTATGAGGAGGGTGATAGCGATGTCCCCACGCCGGCAGGCTTCGATCATGAGCCGAGCTGCGAAGAGAACCCGCTGGCCACTTACTTCTTCACCCTGGTAGGTGGCAACAGCGTGGACAACTGTGGGCGTGCCGATGCCAAAGTGACTGCAGCATTCGATGCGTTGCTGAAAGAGGCCGCGCAGGGGGACATCGCCGATCCGGATGTGCCTTCGCTGCGCGACCGTCTGCTCAGTGGCCCCAGCGCGCCTGGCGTCCCGAAGCTGCTGGGCCAGGAAACATGGTGGTACTACACGGCCTGCCAGGCACACCAGTGCGGTACGCATCAGTTGGCGATGCTTTACCAGCCTGAGCAAGCCCGAATGGTTGGCCGCCTGGTCTCGCGCTGCCAGGTCTGGTGGTTGGGTGATCCGACGGAGGAGCAGCGTGTGCTCATCGATACTACGCGGCCGGTAGACCCCGCGCTGCTCACGGATGAAGCGACATGTGAGGCGGAATCCTGAGATCGCGAAAATGTCCGGTTACCTTCGTCGCGAAGGATCGGCGTGCAGCGGCAACAGGGGCACCGAAGTTCGATAGCAGGGTTGATTGACTGAGCCGATTGTTGAAGGCGCTCTGGGCTGTCCGACAGTCCAGAGCCACATAGGGAGATGTGGAATGACCGCGATTCGTCTTCGCCGCTTGTCCGGAATCCGCATGGCGATCGCGCTTGCTGTACTTGCGTTGCCCGCACTGGCGATTGGGCGACAGCCCGCATCAATGCCGGCTGCACTGGCGCCACCTCCAACGCACCCCGACGAATCCGCAGCACGCCAGACCGCCCAGCGCTATCAACAGCTGCTTCCACTTTACCGCTGGCGTTTGCTCACTGCGGTGGACAAGGACGGAATGCCGCGAACCTGGTTCGGCGAGGGCGCGGATGCGCCGCAGCTGCAATTCGGTGTCGAGGAAAAAGGCCCGTCAGCGGAACCGTCTCTGCTAGTGCATAGCGAGCTATGCAAGCGGCAGGTGGATGGCGAGGTGGTGCTGCGGCGCTATCAGGTGCAGGGCGCTGATTCGCAGCGCGAGGTGGCCTGGCAGCTGAATCTGCACAGACAGCCGCATGAGCGAGCGCCTGCATTGACCTGCCAGAAGCCGGCGTACACCGCTGAGCAGCGCCTGCTGCAGATGTTGTCCGGCGGGCATGCGCTACGCATGCGCGTTGAGCAGGCGAAACAAGACCGGCCGCAACTGGAGCTTGGCGACGCATTTGGCGGGGTATTGCGTTTCGAAGGGACGGCGCTTGCGCAGGATGCGCACTACGGTGTGCAGGGAGCGGAACGACTGCTGCAGATCAAGGAGACATCGGCTGGATGCGCGAACACCTGGCTGCCCGGTAATCGTTGCCTGCTGTTCCGCGAGGTGGCGCTGGATGGTCGGGAGAACGCTGCATCGGATTGGAACGACGACGTCCTGGCGGTTGACGGCTATACACATAGCGCCGGGACCGATGTGATGTTGCTGGTCCGGCGCTATGGAAGCACGAATGACGGTCCTGTAGCACCGATGAGCTATCGCGCGGGACGCCAGTTGTGGGCACGCGGTGATGCGGCAGGGCCGGGCATGATGGCGAGCGTCACTGGTGTGCGCGCGGATGCGGTGTTGGAGCCTGAGCAGGCAACGTTCCATCCGAAGTTGCTGGCCCGATTCATCGCTCGTGATAGGGCGCTTGGCGCCAATGAGTTCGCCCATCTTTACTACGGCGCATGGTTGCGGCGCGAACTCGGGCCGACACCCGCCGAAGCCAGCTCGCCATTCACCGGGGCTGATGAGCTGGCGGCGGCCGAGGGCTATCTCGAACTGCGCAGCCAGCTTGCTGCGTTGGGTGAGGCGGGCGGCCCAGCTGGCGCGCGTATGCAGCTTTACCAGGATTTTCTGCGGCGGTATCCCCTGCATTTGCATGCGCTGGAAAGCCTTGCCGACGATGATGCGGATGTGCGCTTTGGGTTTGACGGGTTGTTGCGGGCCATCATGGCAAGTGGCGATGGCGACAGTTGCCAAACGCCATGGATCGTAACCGCATCCGGTGATATCGGTGTGGTATTTCGGTATCTGGCGCTGGATCGGGATCATGCGCTGGACCGGAAGACGGACGATGGCTGCTTGCGGGTTGGATCAGGGAAGGACGAGAAGTACTTCCTCGTGTTGGGCTCGCGGTAGCAACAGTTGCATGTGGGAGCGGCGTAAGCCGCGAAGCCGATGATTCCAAACGGCCCAGATCCATGGCACATGCAGATGGGAGGGATGGCCAGCTTCGCGGCTTACGCCGCTCCCACAGAATCAGGTGCCGCTGTGCGGCTCTTCCGGAGCGACGGGTGCGGTGGCTTCCTGCTTCGGAATCTACCGCAGATAGATGAATAGATCGGGTGGAAAGTGACTTCAATATTGGAATTGGTTTGGCACAGGTAGACGAAGCAATATGAAATTCTTCTTGATTCCTGCTCTGCTGGCACCCGGCATCGGCAGTTCACTGGCGGCTCCGGCTGATGCTGCGCATACCGTGCTGCCGTTGGTTGTAGCGGCTGCAGACGCCGGTCCGTTCGCTGATGACAGGGAAAAAGGAAAGGACGCACTCTATGCGGTGGCGTTCTTCCTCGTGGTCTTCATCCTGATTGCTTGGCTGGCAACGCACCTGTCGCGCGAAAAGAGATCCGCGAAAGTAGCGCCATTGCCGCGTGTTCCGGTGCGCATGCATTGGTATGACGGCACCCGGCTGCCCATCGCGGATTGGGAACGTATCAGCGAGGACGCGCCGACGGGAATGGATGCCGACGCGACGCATATCCATCGCACGTCGGCGGCGAAGGAGTGGCTGGAAGCGCTCAACCAGCAACTGGGAGAGCACTACCGCATCACCGAGTCCGCCGACTTCCTGCTGCTGTCGAACCTGATGGACAGGCCTGGCGAGGTATTCCTTGCGACCTGCCAGCGCCTGCTATCGCGGATCAATCGCAGTCTTGGCGATCTCGCAGTCGCGCCCGGTCTTGGCAAGCATGTGGTGATGGTGTTTGCCGACCAGGAGGACTATTACGCCTACGTATCGCATTACTACCCGGACGGCGGCGAGTACGCGATGTCATCGGGCATGTTCATCAAGGCCGGCTACGGCCACTTCGTGATGCCACTGGAGATCATCGATTCGATGGAGCCGGTGATTGCCCATGAACTCACCCACTGCCTGCTGCAACACCTGCCGATACCGGCGTGGTTGAACGAGGGCCTGGCGGTGAATACCGAACACACCTTGTACCCGCAGCTGGCCGCACCGGGCGCACAGATGTACTTCCCGCACGAGATTGCTGCCCAGCACGCGGCCTACTGGAACCAGGACAGCATCCAGGCCTTCTGGTCCGGCAAGTCGTTCCTGGCGGCGGACGATGGCAACCGGCTCTCCTACGACCTGGCCAAGAAGATCACCGCGCTTGCAGCAGGCGACGAACGCGCGTTCCGCGCCTTCGTGGCCGCGGCGCAGATGAACGATGGCGGCCTGGCCGCGCAGCAGCACCTGGGCTATCCCATCCAGAACCTGCTTGAGGCCGTGCTTGGCGAGGGCGAATGGACACCGCGGCCGGAGGCGTGGAGGCAGGGTGTGGAGCGGGGGCAGTTCTAGGCCGGCGATCCATCCAGAAGCTGATATTGGTGCCTGCCGATCCGCTTCACGCGGATGAACTCAAGATCCATGGGGGCGACTACTTCAACGGTTTCCTCCAGCCAGTCTTCGGAGTACGTGACGCCGGATTCCGCTCGGAAGCGTGGGTTCCACGAAATCTCATAGATGGGCTGATCGCAATCTGGAACGTAGCGGATGCTGAACACGATCAGCAATGCCTGCGTCAGGGGGATTCGGTTGGCATGCTTCCAGAAAGCGGGATGCCTTGCAGCGGAGACCGCGGAGGCAAAGGCGACCGCGCAGGCACATTCCGCGAACGCATCGTCGATGGTCTGCTGGGCACTGGCCAGCTTGCGCTCCAATGGATAGGCGCCGACGTATTCGACAAAGATCAATGTGCTGCCGTGCTGGAACTCGCAGACCGCGGGGGTGCGGTCCGTCCAATGGCCAAGCATGTTCTGCGGCAGAAGCGAGAGTGTCATTGAGTGCGGTTCCAGATGACGGCAGCGGCCGCAGCTGCAGGGCTGCGGCAAACAGGATGCTGGCGTGGCATTGTAACGACGCAGTTGCCGTCCGCCTTTTGATCTCGGGGGGCGAGGTCGGGAACTGACACGCCTTCGTCGAACTTGCCGCGCGGTTTGAGCTAGCATCAGCGCAACCGGATGCCCCAGGGACTGGAACGCATGAAGAACGCCGTGATGCGCTGGCTGGTGTTGGTCTCCCTGCTGCATCTGGGCAGTGCGCCAGCGATGGCAGCACCGGGCAAGCTGCTGGAGGCGATCGCCAGCGAGGGCGCACCCGCCGGCGCGAAGGCCTGGCGCATCCGCTACGAAACCACCGATGTCGATGGCGATCCGACCCAATCCACCGGCGTGGTGATCGCCCCCGACGGGCCAAGTCCGGTTCAAGGACGTGAGGTGGTGGCCTGGGCGCATGGCACGGTGGGCATCGATCCGGCCTGTACACCCATCCGAACGCTGGACCAGATCCCGGGATTGGCCGACATGCTGGGCCGTGGCTGGGTGGTGGTGGCCAGTGACTATCCCGGCTTGGGTACGCGTGGGCCGCATGCGTATCTGGCCGGTGACGCCACCGCCGCGGCGCTATTGGACTCGGTGCGCGCGGCAACAGCGATCCCGGCGGCGGGTGCCCGCCGCAGCTTCGCGGTGTGGGGGCATTCGCAGGGCGGGCATGCAGCATTGTTCAGCGCGCAACGTGCGCGCAGCTATGCGCCGGATCTGCAGTTGCAGGGCGTGGTCGCGGTGTCGCCACCCACCGATCTGGCGGCCAATATGCAGCGTGCCGATGCGACGGTACGCGGGTTGTTGACCGGATTCACTGCCCGCAGCTGGTCCAAGGTCTACGGTGCGGATCTCTCCACCATCGCCAACAGGACAACGCGTGGCGTGATCGAGCGTGCCACCAGCGGTTGCGAGGGCGATCCGTTCTCGGCGGCGGCGCTGGTGCGCCTGCTGCGCTTGCGCGCGCGCCTGGGCAGTCTGGATCTGAGCGGTCGCGCACCTTGGGATGGTTTGATGGCACGCAATTCGATCACGGCGCTGGCGGCCGGTTCGGCACCGCTGTTGCTGGTGCAATCCGATGCAGACGGCCTGGTGGCGACGCCGGTCACTTGGAACTTCTTCGAGCAGACCTGCAAGCGCGGTGCTGCCGTGAACTACCTGCGCCTGCCAGACACTGGCCATGCCACCACGGCGATTGTCTCGGCGGATCGTGCCATCGCCTGGATCGCCGAACGCTTCAGCGGGCAACCGGCTGGCAGTGATTGCGGACAGGCGATGCGCGCCGGGTCAGCAGCCAGCGGATAATGCAGGCTGCACGCAGTGAAGAGCCTGTCCAGGCAGCGGGATATCCCGCTGCGATTCCGATAATGGAGACTTCGTCATGTCGTTAGTGCTCTACGGTCATCCGTTTTCCTCGTACACGCAGAAGGTGCTGATCGCGCTGTACGAGAACGCCATCGCCTTCGAGTTCCGCGAACTCGGCCCTGACACGCCAGAGCACATCGGCCAATGGCTGCAGCGTTGGCCGCTGGGAAAGTTCCCGCTGCTGCTCGACGGCGAGCGCAGCATCGTGGAAACCAGCATCATCATCGAATACCTGCAGTTGAAGCATTCCTGGCGGGTGCGATTGCTGCCCGAGGATCCGATGCAGGCGTTGGATGTGCGCTTCCATGATCGCTTCTTCGACCTGCATGTGATGAGTCCGGTGCAGCATGCAGTGAACGGCGCACTCAGTGGCGACGATGGCAAGCGCGATGAGGCGCGTGCTTTCAGTGTGCAGAAGCTGGAACTTGCCTACGCCTGGTTGGAAAGCCAGCTGCCCGGCCGTCGATGGGCCTGTGGTGAGGCCTTCTCGATGGCCGACTGTGCCGCAGCGCCTTCGCTGTTCTACGCCGATTGGACGCACCGCATCAGCGACGACTACCCGCTACTGCTGGACTACCGCCAGCGCCTGCTGCAGCGTCCGTCCTTCGCGCGTGCGGTGGATGAGGCACGCGTGTACCGCCATCTGTTTCCCTTGGGGGCGCCCGATCGTGATTGATTCGCCGCGCCGAGCCTGGTACTCGCGTTATCCGTGGTCGATTGTGATCCGCATTGCTGCTTTCGTTACGCCCTTGCTGGTGTTTCTGCTGTACACGCGCATGGCCGTCGCGTATGCGTCCACGCAACAACATCGCGGTGATACCGGTCTGGGCATTGCCTTGCTGTTGGGGGCTGTTGCACTGCTGATGCTGGTGGGATTCTTGGTGGACGCGGTGTTGCAGTTGGTGCGCCGGCAGCACTGGAACTGGATCACCGATGCGCTGATCCTGGGATTGCTGCTGATGCCGTTCGGCTGGGTTGCCTGCAACTGGTTCGGCATGCATGAATCGCTCTCCTGTCGCCTGCCGATCGCTCTGTTCGGTGCCGTGCTGGAACTGTTCTCGCTCTGAATCCTGGTAACGCGTGGTGTCGGCCGGCTGGCGGAGTCAAGCGTTGCCAAGCTTGTCCCAGCGCCCACCCTCACGTAGCGATACTTCGAAGCGCGCCCACTGCCGCAGCTCGGCCGCGGTTGCATGGCCGATATCGCCGATGCCGTCGCCGGCCACCACCGCATATACCAGACGATCGGCCGAGGGCCCGGACAGGGCCGGTGTCACCGATACCCGGCGTACGCTCCAGGCACGTCCGAGCCGGCCATTGCTGTAGCAGCGGCCGGGTTCGATCTGCGCCGGGTGCAAGGCGTCGCGCTCGGCATGCTGCTTGGCCAGTTCCAACAGCTCGGTCAGGTTCTCGTCGGTGATGTCGACGAAGGAGTTGAGCTGGCCGATGGCGGCGTGGAAATCTTCCTGGGTCAGATCCACGTGGCGCTGCGAGGACGGCATGCTCACGGTCTGCTGGCGACGCCGATGCAGGTGCACCGGATAGCGGCGCCAGGCGAAGCAGGCATTGAACGCTACCCCGGCCAACAGGATGGCGGCGACATTTATCGCTACCGGCGTGAGCAGGTAGTGATAGCCAAGTGCATGCACATCGCTGCCACCTATCACCGCGGCAAGCGCGGTGGCGCCACCGGGCGGATGGATGCAGCGCAGGTAATGCATGGCGCCGACGGCCAGGCCCACGGCCAGCGCTCCGGTCCAGGCCTGTTCGGGAAACATCAGCTGGCAGCTGACGCCGATGAAGGCCGATACCAGATGCCCGGCGATCACCGCCCACGGCTGCGACAGGGCGCCATGCGGTACGGCAAACACCAGCACTGCGCTTGCCCCCATCGAGGCCAGCAGGATCGCGCCGCCGGCATGGTTGCCAAAGCCGCCCGGGAAGCACCAATGGGTGAGCTGGTAGACCACGCTGATGCCGATCAGCGCGCCCAGCGCCGAGATCCACTTCTCTCCGTGGCTGGTCTGGTTGCGCTCTATGCTCAACCAGCTGCGGAGAGGGTGCAGGGGCTTGCTGCTGGACTTCATGGCCGTGGTTGCGTGGAGGGGAGGCCATTTTGCCGCGTTTTCCGTGTGCTACATGAGTCCGGATCGGTTGTTTGAACGTCGGCTGATGCGGATTTGTTTGGTGCTCATGCCGCAGGTGCATGCAGCGGAACAGGGAAGGTAGGATGGGAGCAGCTTTCTGCCGTTGTGTGCGTAATGATTCCTGGACCGTTGATTTCCTGGCCGTTCCTGCTGTTGGTCTTTGTGTTGCCGCTGCTGGGCGCTGCAGTGGCGATTGGCCTGCTGGTGAGGGCATGGTGCTTCCGGCGCCAAGGCAACGGCGATTGGCGCGCGTTCTTCAGCTGGACGGTGCGGCTGGCCACGGTGTTTGTCGTACTGGTGGCGGCATGGGTGGGGCTGCTGCTCTACAAGACCTTCCAGTTCAAACGGGAGTTCGCCATCGAGAGCTGGCAGCGGGGCAGCCGCGCCCAGTTCGTGCTGGAACGTGATTTCCAGTACGGCGAGTTCAATGTGCCCAAGGGCACCTTGGTCAATCGCCGCGATGTCTTCGACAACGGCGAACCACAACGGCCATTGGGATTGCGGGGGCTCGATGCGCTGCAGTTTCCGGAGCCGGTGCAGCTGGCAGGTCTCTGGGTTGATGTGCTGGAAACATCTCCCGGGCGGGTGCGCTTGACTGCCGATCAACGCATCAGTCCGGTCTATCACTCCGATCCGGAGAGTGGCAATTGGGTGGTCGATCCTTCGCGTCCGTTCATCGACTGCAAGGCCGGTGAGGTCGCCTGGTTCAATACACCGTTGATCGACTATGACATCCAGGCCGAGTTCACGACCGGCGAGCCGGATGGCGCAGCCGCACGTTTCAAACCCAGCCAGTGGCAGTTCACCCACTGTGAAAGCGACCGGGGACCGCCGGAGATCAAGCCCGTCTTCGCCGAGCCGATGCCGGCGGGTGCGACCCGGCAGGTGTTCACGTGCGAGAACTGATGCAGGCGCAGGGCTTTCCGGTTTTACGCAGATTTGATGCGGCGCGCGGCTTGTCGCCATCGCCGGTTTATGGGCGTCGCGTGAACAATTCCGCATCGCTGCGCAGTTCGCGTGGCCGCATTCGGAAACCCCATGAAACGCTCACATTCTTCGTTGTACTTCGCTGCCTTCGTTGCACTCGTCGCCAGCGCGGATGCACTGGCCATCGACACCAGCGGCAGCGCTGCCTTGACCAGCGACTATGTCTGGCGCGGCTCCACCCAAAGCCAGGGTGACGCTGCCGTACAGGCCGGTTTCCGTGTGGCTGGCGACAGCGGGGTGTATGCGGCTGTGTCCGGCTCCAGTGTGGAGTTCGCACCGGAAACGCATGCCAGCAGCGAGCTGGACTTCATCGTCGGCTGGAACGGCAAGCTGGCCGACGACTGGGCTCTGGATGCCAACCTGCTGCACTACCGCTATCCGGCGACAACGGTCGATCTGAACTGGACCGAGCTCAATGCCACGCTGACCTGGAAGGACAACTATTGGCTGGCCTTGGGCTGGTCGCCGGAGGCGCTGGGCACCCGCCAGGATGGTTTGTACACCCAGGTCGGCGCGCGCGTGCCGCTGTCACCGCGCCTGCGTGTGGAGACCGCCGCCGCCTGGTACCAGCTGCAGGATGCGGTTGGCGGTGGCTATGCGCACGGCCAATTGAGCGCCATATGGGCAGTGGCAGCGCCGGTCGAGCTGCGTCTGAGCGGGCATTTCACCGACCAGCACGCACGTGAGCTGTTTGGGGGGCAGGCCGCCGGCACGCGTTGGGAGGCCGCGGTGCAGGCATCGTTTTGAAAGTTTTCAGGTGAGCGTGATGCCACGCTCTTGTAGGAGCGGCGTGAGCCGCGAAGCTGGCACCAGTTGGCAGTCAAGCCAACGGCGATCTCACGGTGTACGAGCTTCACGACTGACGTCGCTCCTACAAGAATGAGCGGCACCGCATTGTGTAGGAGTGGCGTGAGCCGCGAAGCTGGCATCACTTGGCAGTCAAACCAACGGCGATCCCACGATCTACACGCTTCGCGACTGACGTCGCTCCTGCATCGGGGCGCTCAAGGTTTGTTGGTGGGAGCAATTGCTTCGCTGTTGATTTCGCTTCGACGTTGCTTCCTGTTGCCGGCGAAGGTCAGCGACAGGTGCGTGCACGCGGCAACGGCAATGATCATGGCAGCTTCACCGTCGCTGGCCAGGAAAGCCATCAGCAAGCCAATGAATCCAAGGATGGAGAGCGCATCGAACAGCAATCGACTGAAATACCATGCGACAACCAGGATCAGCAGATACATCGTCGCCGGCAGTGCTGGTGTCCGCGCGACGAAGTAGAGAATGTCCATCTTCGGAATGCCTGCTTGTTGGCGGGGTGGCGACGAATTCTAGGTGCACTGCATGTGCTGGATATGCGGCCAATGTGAAGCGAATTTGAAGTGAAGGTTGCCTGCGGTCGGCAGCAAGAAAGTGCTGGAAATGTCAGCTTGGCTGCTGCTAGCTTGCGCCATCTCGAACACACAGCTTGGGCGAATCTTGAACTCTTCCGAACGAAACAAGTGGCCGCGCGCCGTACGTATCGTGTTGTTGCTGATGGTGCTGGCCTTGGTCGCCAGCTGGCTGTGGCGACAGCCCTTCAGCGTGGTCGCCCGCGAAGGCTGGAAGCTTTCACGCCTGCCGGCACCAACAGCGATAGCCGTTCCGGTGCAAGGCATCAAACCGCGGCAGATTGCAGATACCTTCGGCGCACCACGCGGGCGCGAGCGCAAACACCATGGCGTGGATATCTTCGCCAAGCGCGGCACGCCGGTAGTCGCCGCTACCCCGGGCGTGGTTGCGGCGGTGCGAGACAGTGGCCTGGGCGGGCGCCAGGTATGGGTGATCGGGCCGGCCGGGCAACGGCATTACTACGCGCACCTGCAGGATTGGGCGCCGGGGCTGGCCTATGGGCGCGTCGTGCAGGCGGGCGATGTGCTGGGCTTCGTGGGTGACAGCGGCAATGCGCGCGGTACGCCGCCGCATCTGCACTACGGCATCTACGGCGGTGATGGCCCCTTCGACCCGCTGCCGCTGATGCATGCAGGGCAGCCGCGCAAGCGGTAAGGTACGCCCCCTGCAAGCCGCCTTCCCGCGGCGAGAGCTGTACTGAACGATGCTGACTGATCAATTCGACCGTGAACACCTGTGGCACCCTTACAGCGCCCTGGGCAGCCCGGTGCCGGTGCTCAAGGTCGCCCGCGCCGATGGCGTGCTGCTGCAGCTGGAGGATGGCACCCGGCTGATCGACGGCATGGCCTCGTGGTGGTGCGCGATTCATGGCTACAACCATCCGCAGCTGAACCAGGCTGTGGTTGACCAGCTGGGCCGCATGTCACATGTGATGTTCGGCGGGCTTACCCACGAGCCGGCCATCGCGCTGGGCAAGCAGCTGCTGCAGATCGTGCCCAAGGGGCTGGACGCGATCTTCTACGCGGACTCCGGCTCGGTGTCGGTGGAAGTTGCGCTGAAGATGGCGATCCAGTACCAGGCGGCGCGCGGCAAGCCGGGCAAATGCAATATCGCCACCACGCGTTCGGGCTATCACGGAGATACCTGGAACGCGATGTCGGTCTGCGATCCGGTTACCGGCATGCATGGTTTGTTCGGCACCTCGTTGCCGACACGACGGTTTGTGCCCGCGCCGCAGACGCGCTTCGGCGAGGACTGGAACCCAGCCGATATCGCACCGCTTGCGCAGCTGTTCGCTGAAAGCGCCCATGAGTTGGCCGCCTTCATCATCGAGCCGGTGGTGCAGGGCGCGGGTGGCATGCGTTTCTACCATCCGCAGTACCTGCGCGAGCTTGCACGCTTGTGCCGCGAGCACGACGTACTGTTGATCTGCGATGAAATCGCCACTGGCTTCGGTCGCAGCGGGCGCTTGTTCGCCTGTGAGCATGCGGACATCAGCCCCGACATCCTGTGCATCGGCAAGGCATTGACCGGTGGTTACATGACGATGGCGGCGACGCTGTGCACGCGCGAGATTGCCGATGTGATCGCCAGCGGCGAGCCGGGCGTGTTCATGCATGGCCCGACCTTCATGGCCAATCCGTTGGCCTGCGCGGTTGCGCTGGCATCGGTGCAGCTGCTGCTGTCGCAGGATTGGCGGGGCAGGGTGGCGGCGATTGAACAGCGTCTTGAACAAAGCCTGGCACCCGCGCGCGACTTGCCGCAGGTGGCCGATGTGCGTGTGCTTGGGGCCATCGGCGTGATCGAGTTGAAGGCATCGCTGCGGCTGGAACGTATCCAGCAGCGGATGCTGGAGCATGGCATCTGGATCCGGCCGTTCGGTCGGCTGGTCTATGTGATGCCGCCGTTTGTAATCGATGATGCACAGCTGCAGCAGCTGTGTGATGGCATGGTCGCGCTGGTGGCCAGCCTGCAGGAAGAGGATATGCGCGCATGAGTGGCAAGGTTGTTTTTGTCAGCGGTATCGATACCGAGATCGGCAAGACCGTGGTGACCGGTTGGCTGGCCCGGCAATGGTCCGAGCAGGGCCAGGACGTGATCACCCAGAAGCTGGTGCAGACCGGTTGCGTGGCCGCTTCCGATGACATCCTGCTGCACCGGCGCATCATGGGCTGCGGGCTGTTCGAGGAGGACCGTGACGGCACCACGATGCCGGCGCTGTTTGCCTACCCGGCGTCGCCGCATCTGGCCGCGCGGCTGGAGCACAGGGTGTTGGATCTTTCTGCAATCGAGAGCGCTACGGCGCGCTTGTGTGAGCGCTACGAGACGGTGTTGATCGAGGGTGCCGGCGGTTTGATGGTGCCGCTGAGCGAGCAGCTGCTGACGATTGATTACGTCGCACGGAAGGGCTGGCCGGTGTTGCTGGTGACCTCCGGGCGGTTGGGTTCGATCAACCACACGCTGTTGTCGTTGGAAGCGATTGCCGCGCGCGGGATCATGTTGCATGGCGTTGCCTGGAACAGCCGTGATGACAGTAGCGATGAAGTGATTGCGGCGGACAGCCGCGGCTTCATTCGGGAGTGGGTGTTGAAGCGGTTCCCGGATGCGGAGTGGTATGACGTGCCGCGGATTGATCTGGGCTGATCGGGTTTCTCGCGAAAGGCACCCCTCCCCAACCCTCCCCTGCGCGTTGCGCAAGGGAGGGGGCGGATCGTGCAGCGCTGGGCTGTTGCTTGCGCCCCCTCCCTTTGCCGAAGGCAAGGGGAGGGTTGGGGAGGGGTGCTTCTGCTCCCGCTCCACTCGCAGAAGCCCCTACTTCTTCAACTTGTACGCCAACACATAATCGCCCGCCTTGGTCCCGGTCGAACCATGACCACCCGCCACCAGCAGCACCATCTGCTCGCCCTGGCTGTTGAGGTAGGTCATCGGCGTGGCCTGCCCACCGGCCGGAATGCGCACATCCCACAGCACCTTGCCGCTGGCCAGGTCGTAGGCGCGGAAGTTGTCGTCGGTGGCTGCGCTCATGAAGGCCACGCCGCTCGCAGTCAGCATCGGTCCGCCAATGCCGGGTACACCGATGCGTATCGGCAGCGGCACAGGTGAGAGATCGCGGATGGTGCCATTGCGATGCTGGTAGGCGATCTTGCCGGTACGCAGATCGGCGGCGGCGATCGTGCCCCATGGCGGCACCTGGCAGGGCACGCCGATAGGCGACATGAAAGGCGTCATTTCCACCGCGTAGTCGGCACCCTTGTTCTCATTGAGGCCATGCTCGCCCTTGTTCATCGCACGGCCACTGGCCTGCTGCTTTGGCACCAGTTTCGACACGAAGGCCAGGTAGGTGGGCATGCCGAACATCACCTGCCGCTGCGGATCCACCGCCACGCTGCCCCAGTTGAAGGTGCCAAAGTTGCCCGGATAGATCAGGCTGCCCTGCAACGTCGGCGGCGTATAGCGGCCGTCATAGCGCAGTTGCCGGTACTGGATGCGGCACAGCATCTGGTCGATCAGGCTGGCGCCCCACATGTCGGCCTCGCGCAGCGGTTCGGGTTCGAAGCTGAGCGCCGACGCAGGTTGCGTGGGTGCGGCGAACTGGCCGGGAATGTCCACGTACTGTGGTGCGGTGCGTTGGCTGATCGGCAGCAGGGGTTTGCCGTCACGACGGTCCAGCACATACACGTCGCCTTGTTTGGTTGGCTGCACCAGCGCCGGCACGCGGCCTTGCGGCAGGTCCAGGTCCAGCAGCACCGGTTGCGCCGGGGTATCCATGTCCCAGAGGTCGTGATGGACGAATTGCTGCACCCAACGCACCTGCCCGCTGGCGATATCCAGCGCCACGACCGAAGAGGCATAGGTTTCCTCGGCCGGGCTGCGGTACATGCCAAGCTGGTCGGGGGTGCGGTTGCCCATCGGGAAGTAGGCCAGGCCCAATGCTTCATCGGCACTGGCTACCGACCAACTGTTCGGCGAGCTGGGGGTGTAGATCTGGTTGGGGTTGTTCGGATCCAGCGGCGCGGTCTGGGTGGGGTTGCCCGAGTCCCAGTTCCACAGCAGCTGGCCGCTGTGCACGTCATAGGCGCGGATCACCCCGGAGGGCGAGTTGATCGCATAGTCGTCGTTGACTGCGCCGGCGACGATGACCTTGCCGCCGGCCACCAGTGGCGGTGAGGTGGAGTAGTAATAACCGGCCTGTTTGAACGGCATGTTGTGCAGCAGGTCGAGCACGCCGTTGTTGCCAAAATCCGGGCAATGCTGGCCGGTCTGTGCATCCAGCGCATGCAGCTTGGCATCGGCGCTGGGCAGGAACACGCGGCTGCTGCAGATGGTCGCGTTTGTTGCTGCCACAGACGGGTTGGCAGCCGGCTCGGTGTAATAGGAGAGCCCGCGGCAGGTCTGATGCTGGCGTTGCGGCTCCATGCCCGCACCGGGATCAAACTTCCACAGCACCTTGCCGTTGTCCGCATCCAGCGCGAACGCCAGGCTGTGTGGTGTGCACAGATACAGGGTATTGCCGATCTTCAGCGGGGTGACCTCGTAGGTGGTCTCGCCCACGTCCTGCGGCAGGCGCACGTCGCCGGTCTGCATCTGCCAGGCCAGTTGCAGCTGGCCGACATTGGCCGGGGTGATCTGCGTCAGCGGCGAGTAGCGTTGGCCATAGCCACTGCGCCCGTAAGCCTGCCATTCGCCTTCCGGTTGCGGGGTGTCGCCCAGCGCCGGGGTGGCGTTGACGATCTCCATCGGCAGCTGGCCATCGATCTCATGCAGATGCCGCGGGATGCCGGCGAAGGCCACCGCCGCCACCCCCAGCGAGGCCAGCAGCACCGGCCAGCCGGCTGGGCCGGTATAGCCGCGCGGGCTGGAACGGCGCGAGGCCGGCAAGGCCATCAGCAGGCCGAGCAGGGCAGGTACGCCCAGGCGCGTGGCCAGCGGCCACCAGTACAGGCCGGCTTCCCACAGCGACCAGCTCAATAGCACCAGCAGCCAACCGGCGTACAACCAGGTCGGCCAGCGTCGGTGGCGCCACAGGCCCCAGGCCACGGCCAACAGCAGCAGGCCGCTGAGCAGGTAGAACGGGCTGCCGTGCAGGGCCAGCAACCAGGCGCCGCCTATCGCCAGGGCCAGTCCGAACAGCGTGGTCAACAACAGGGTCAGTACACGCATGGCGTACCTGCGGGTCCGGAAGATGCGGCCATGCTGCGCCCAGTCATGTCTGCGTGGCGTCACGCGCGTTCTTAACATTCCCGCCGTAGAATCACAGCCTTGTCGACTAGGGACCGAGCATGAGCATTCTGGACTTCATCAAGAAGGAACTGATCGAGATCATCGAATGGACCGATGACTCGCGTGACACGCTGTCCTACCGCTGGCCCGACGAGGACCGCCAGATCAAGAACGGCGCGCAGCTGATCGTGCGCGAATCGCAGATGGTGCAGTTTGTCGCCGCCGGCCAGTACGCCGATCTGTTCGGCCCCGGCAAGCACACCCTGAGCACCCAGAACATCCCGGTGCTGTCCACCATCCTGGGTTGGAAGTACGGCTTCGAGTCGCCGTTCAAGTGCGATGTCTATTACCTCAATACGCGCCTGTTCACCGGCAACAAGTGGGGCACCGCCAACCCGGTGATGATGCGTGACGCCGATTTCGGCGTGGTGCGCCTGCGCGCCTTCGGTACCTACGACTTCCGCATCGTCGACCCGCCCAAGTTCCTCAAGGAAGTGGCCGGCACCGACCAGAATTTCCGTCTGGACGAATTTGCCGACACCATGCGTTCGCGCATCGTCAGCGTGTTCACCGAAGCCCTGGCCAAGGCCGGCGTGCCGGCGCTGGATGTGGCGGCGCGCTACTCCGAGCTGGGCGAGGCGCTGCTGCCGATCATCAACCCGGCCATGTCCGGCAAGTACGGCATCGAGATCACCAGCTTCATCCTGGAAAACGTGTCGGTGCCACCGGAAGTGGAGCAGGCCATCGACAAGCGCTCCAGCATGGGCGTGATCGGCAACCTCAACGACTACGTGAAGTACCAGATGGGCCATGGCATGGGCGAGGGTGGTGAAGGTGCCGCTGCCGCCGCGGTGCCGGCACAGATGGCGATGGGCTTCGGCATGGCGCAGGAAATGATGCGCAACATGCAGACCGGTGCGCCGGTGGTGCCCGGTCCGGCGGTGCCGCCGCCGTTGCCGGCTGCCGGCACGGATGCGCCGGCGCTGGACGTACTCACCCCCGAGCAGGCCGCGCAGGCTTTGTCGGTGTCGGTCGAGGACGTGATGGCGTCGATTGCCGCCGGTGAGCTGAAGGCACGCAAGATCGGCAATGCCACCCGCATTGCGCGCTCGGCACTGGAAGAGTTCCTGCGCGGCTGATGAACAACGCAACAGTTGGCAAACACCCCTGCCCGGAATGCGGCGGGGACCTGCAATGGAACGCCACCAAGCAAGCCCTGGCCTGTCCCTACTGCGGCACCATCGTGCCGCTGTCGGCGGCAGCCGAAGGCGTGGGCGATGGCAGCGCCGGCGTGGTCGAGCAGGACCTGCTGGCCGCCTTGCAGCGGCTGCAGGCGGAGGAAGCCCTTCCGCCTCCGCTGCCACCGTTACCGCAAGGCGGCGTGGTTGGCATGCTGCAGAGCATGGCGGCAACCCCGGCCGAACAACGCGGTTACGGTGCACAGCCCCGCGAGGTGCAATGCCAGAGCTGCCATGCGATCTCGGTGTTCGTCGATGGCAAGGTGGCCGACCGCTGCGAATTCTGCGGCTCGCCCTCGATCATCGCGCATGAATCGCTGGGTGATGCGATTACCCCGCAGAGCGTGCTGCCGTTCCAGATCAGTGATGGCCAGGTACGTGACAGCATCCGCCGGTGGTACGGCACGCGCTGGTTTGCGCCGAGCAAGCTCAAGCGCGCGGCGTTGACCGATACGCTCAAGGGCGTCTACTTGCCTTACTGGACGTTTGACGCGCATGTTGCGGCGCGTTGGACCGCCGAGGCCGGCTACTACTATTACGTCACCGTCAGTTACCGCGATTCCCAGGGGAACACCCAGACCCGGCAGGAACGCCGCATACGCTGGGAACCCGCATCCGGCTCGCTGCAGCATTTCTTCGATGATGAACTGGTGCCGGGCACGGTAGGCGTGCATCCGGAACTGCTGGCCAAGATCGGGCGCTTTCCGACCACCAGCGACCTGAAGCCGTACTCGCCCGAGTTCGTGCGCGGTTGGACGGTGGAGCGCTACCAGGTGGATCTGCGTCAGGCTGCGGAGCAGGGTGAGGAACAGATGCAGGCGCAGACGCATCGCCTGTGTTCCGAGCAGGTGCCTGGCGACACCCAGCGCAACCTGCGCGTGCAGGCCGATTACAGCAGGCGCACCTTCAAACACATCCTGGTGCCGGTATGGCTGGTCAGTTACACCTACGGCAGGCGCAGCTTCCAGGTGCTGGCCAATGGCTATACCGGGCAACTGGCAGGCGAACGCCCTTACAGCGCGTGGAAGATTTTCTTCGCGGTGCTGGGTGCTGTGGTCGGCCTGTTGGTGATGCTCCTCGTGCTGGGGGGCGGACGCTGACCGCGGGGTCAGCGGCGCTCTTCCCCCGCTCCTGCACGCTCACAGCAGTTTCGCAGCCCGGGTAAGCGCAGTGCACCCGGGGAATGAAATCCACACAGTCTTGCCGGTCTTGCGCAGATAGGCCCCGGGTGCGCTGCGCTTACCCGGGCTACGCCGTTGCGCATTCTGCGCAGCGGTTTACTCGCCCAAGTGCACTACCGGCAGGAAACCGCCGTAGACCAGCCGCTTGCCGTCGAACGGCATCGGATTGGTCGCCGGATCCATGCGCGGGTCTTCCATCATCTTGCGCATGCCGATGTCACGGGTGGCCTTGTCTGGCCACTCGATCCATGAGAACACCACGGCTTCATCGTCCCGGGCCTGCACGGCACGGTAGAAATCGGTCAGGGTTCCGTGTGGCACATCGTCGGACCAGCATTCGGTCACACGCAGGGCGCCGAATTCGATGAACAGCGCATCGGCAATATGGGCGTGCTCGATGAACCTGGCCTTGTTGGCCAGCGGCACGGCGGCCAGGAAACCATCAACGTAGGACATGGCGGGCCTCGTGGGACGGGCGGCGTGGGGCCGTCTTTGGTGAAACAGCGGTAACAGGCAACATCGATTCTGCGCCGGGCAATGTTTCGGCCGCGCCAAATTCCTGCGAACGGCAGATCACCGCGAGGTTGATAATCATCAGGGCCAGTGCGCCCCGGCTTGCCCACAATGAACCTGCTTCGTGCAGGGCAGGAAACATGAACGAGCTTGGCGGAATGCGTTGGGGCAGGCCGGATGGCACTGTCAGCCGAAGGGAGGGGCTTGATGGTTATCTCCCCACGGCAGTCATGGCACGCCATGCCGCGGGCAAGGCCACAACGGCGTTCAATGAATGGCTGTCGCTGCCGTTATGGGAGAACGCCTCGTTCACGGGTGGTGCCGGCAAGCTGCCCACGGGCAGCGGCGGGCAGCCTTGGAACATTGCATCGTCCCCTCGGTTCGGCGCCTGCCGCCGTCGTCAGCGCAGGGGACGGGCGAGCCCGAAGCAACGGCCGGAGACACGTGTTTTCCGAGTGCCGCGCAGCCAGACCGCAGGCCAAAGACATACCCGATTGATCGCAAACCGCCAGTCCCGGCTGGCACCAGGAGAGTTGTGATGCCGTTTGTATCCCGAAATGCAGTAGCCAGCGCAGTGGCCGTGCTTTGTCTGCCGGCAGTTGCCTGGGCGCAGGACGCCGCGCCGGCCACCAAGGTGTCGGCACAGATCTTCGTCAACGCCAGCCAGTTGGATCGTGATGGCGTGGTCACCGACGATGAAGGTCTGGCGCTGGATCTGAAGCGTACCTTCATCACCGTCGACCACCGTTTCAACGCGCAGTGGTCGGCGCAGGTCACCACCGATGTGCAGTGGCTGCGCAACAGTGATCCTACCGACGTGTGGCTGCGCCACGCCTATCTGCAGCGCAGCTTCGGCAAGGGCAACTGGCTGCGCCTGGGCAATGCGCCGTTGCCGTGGATCCAGCAGGAGTCGGCGCGTGATGGCTACCGCTATGTCGATGGTGCCCTGATCACCCGCAGCAAGATGGGCAACGCGGCCGATTACGGCGTGCACGGCCAGTACACCCGTGGCGACTTCACCTATGCCGCTTCGGTGGTCACCGGTGGTGGCTACCAGAAGCCGCGCCTGGGCAAGCGCCCGGACGTCGAGGCACGGGTGGGCTGGGCACCGGCCAAGGGTGTTGAGCTGGCGCTGGGCGGCTACCGCGGTACCCGCGCGCTGGATGCGGGTGATCGACCACGTGAGCACACTGCCCAGCGCTGGAATGCGATGGCCAGCTGGGTGGGGGGAGCGGGGGCGGATCGGCGCCCAGTACTTCCGTGCGGAAGACTGGACCCGGGTGGTCAAGCCGGGCAGCGATGACCAGCGTGGCTGGTCGGTGTGGGGCAGCTACCAGCTGAGTCCACAGTACGCTGTGTTCAGCCGCCACGAGGAGACCCGGATGAGCCTGGACATCGATCCGCGCACCCGCGAGCGGTACCACATGGTCGGCGTGGAATGGAAACCGAACAAGCACCTGCGGCTAGCCGCCGTGGGCAAGCAGCTGAAGCAGGAAACGGCGACGAAGTCGCTGGAAAGCCATGAAGCCGGCGTGTGGGCGCAGATAGCGTTCTAAGCGTTTTGCGCCAAGCCTGGCTTTGCTCCTCCCCTTTGGCGTAGGCAAGGGGGAGGTTGGGAGGGGGTTGGCTTTTTGCTTGCAGCTTTGAGGTTGTTGCGAAGAGCACCCCTCCCCAACCCTCCCCTTCGCTACGCGAAAGGGAGGGGGCCAGTGCCTTGCTCCTCCCCTTTGGCGTAGCCAAGGGGGAGGTTGGGAGGGGGTTGGCTTTTTGCTTGCAGCTTTGAGGTTGTTGCGAAGAGCACCCCTCCCCAACCCTCCCCTTCGCTACGCGAAAGGGAGGGGGCCAGTGCTTTGCTCCTCCCCTTTGGCGTAGCCAAGGGGGAGGCTGGGAGGGGGTTGGTTTTTGCTTGAGGCTTTGAGGTTGTTGCGAAGAGCACCCCTCCCCAACCCCCCCCCTTCGCTGCGCGAAAGGGAGGGGGCTCAGCGACTTACTCGCCCTGGTACTGCTTCTCTTCAACCAGCGCCGAACCGGCCACGCGGTTGATCTCGTTCTTGACCACGATGCGCTCGCCATTGGTGCCGTAAACGCCGCGCGCCAGGGTGATGAACTCCGCGCCGAAATCCTGCGCCGCTTCCTTCTCGCGCAGGCGGTCCTGGATCTCCCACATGCGCTCGTTGATGGCCTTGAGCTGGTCCTTGAGCGTGGCCAGCGACGGGCGCGCTTCCTGCTGAGACAGCCACAGTGGCCACAGGCCCTGCAGCTCGGTGCGCACATTGGCCAGCTTGGCGGTGTCGGTGATGCGCTCGGCCTTGATTTCGAGGATGGTGATCTTGTCGATCAGTTCGCCAATCGATACCGGGGTGAGTAGGGTCTGCACGTTGTCGCCGCCGTTGATTCCTGTAATGCGGCAATCATAGCGCTACGGCAAAGGTTGCCAATGAACCGATATTGGCGCGCAGGCAGCGAGAATGCGCACAATGCGGGCCCATCCCGATCAGGACTTGCCGATGCTGCTGCGTTCTTTCGCCACCGTTGCAATGATGTTGGGTGCCGCCAGCGTGCAGGGCGCTGAAGGTCTGCAGGGCGCCTGGCAGCTGCAGTCCGGGGAGTTCGTCAACCCGGAAGGGGCGGTGGTGGATTACGCCAGCCAGAAGCTGGCCGGCACCAAGATATTGGCCGATGGCCGGTTTGCCTTCACCACCACCAGCGATGGCAAGTTCTGGGCCGGCGGCTCGGGCACCTATCGCAGTGGGGACGGGCAGTACGTGGAGACGCCGTTGATGGCGTCGTATCCGCTGGAAAACGGCGGCAGCTACAGCTTCCGCTACACCCTGGAAGGCGATGTGTGGACGCTGGAGCGCTGGGACGGCGAGCGCCGGGTCGAGCGCGAAGTGTGGAAACGCGCGCGCTGAGAGGACGTTGGGGCTGATGGTTTTGTGGGAGCGGTGTAAACTGCGAAGCCGATGGTCCATGGCGATCCGGCGATTCCATGCGCCGGAAGTCCATCAGCTTCGCGGTTTACACCGCTCCCACAAACCACAGATCATGAACGTGGTGCTTACCGCGGCGGGAAGCCCGCTTCCTCCAGTGCCTTGGTGAAGCTTTCCACCGGCAGGCTGGACTCGATCTTGACGTTCTTGCCGGGCAGGTCGATGTCGACCGTGGCGGCCGGGTCCACGTCCTTGATGGTGGCCGTCACGCTGCGTGCGCAGCCGCCGCAGGTCATGCTTTCGATATGCAGTTTCATGGGGTTTCTCCGTTGGGGTGGGAGCCAGCTTGCAGCTTGCCACGATGGGAAGGTCAAGCGATAAAGAGCGCTTGACCCTGCCATCGTTGGAAGCTTTAAGGTGCCTCCAACAGTCGAAATGGAGACGTGCCGATGAGCAGCATCGCCAGTCCGGGCAAGCAGAAATCGGGCCCTGCCACCGAAGATCTGATGATCGAAGGCATGACCTGCGCCTCCTGCGTGGGGCGGGTGGAGCGTGCGCTCAAGGCCATTCCCGGGGTCAGCCAGGCCAGCGTCAATCTGGCCACCGAACGCGCCAGCGTGCAGACCGACGGCAGTGTGCCGCGTGAGGCGCTGGTGCAGGCGATACACAAGGCCGGCTACGAGGTCAGCGCCCCCGCCGCGCAGGAATTGCTGATCGAAGGCATGACCTGCGCGTCCTGCGTGGGCCGCGTCGAGCGCGCGCTGAAGGCGGTGCCGGGCGTGCAGTCGGCCAGCGTCAACCTGGCCACCGAGCGCGCCAGCGTGCAGGGCGCAGCCGATCCGGCCGCACTGCTGGCGGCCGTCGAGAAAGCCGGTTACGCGGCCAGCGTGATCGGCAGTGCCGGCAGCAACGAGGACCAGCAGGCACAGCGCCATGCCGACGACCTGCGTGTGCTCAAGCGGGACCTGTGGATCGCGGCGGCGCTCAGCCTGCCGGTGTTCCTGCTGGAAATGGGCGGGCACCTGATCCCGGCCTTCCATCACTTCATCGCCAGCACGCTGGGTACCCAGAACAGCTGGCTGCTGCAGTTCGTGCTGGCCACGCTGGTGCTGGTGTTCCCGGGCCGCCGTTTCTACCAGAAGGGCATCCCGGCCCTGCTGCGTGCCGCGCCGGACATGAACTCACTGGTCGCCGTCGGCACCTTGGCGGCCTATGGTTACTCGCTGGTGGCGACCTTCCTGCCGCGGCTGCTGCCGGCCGGCACCGTCAACGTCTACTACGAGGCCGCCGCAGTCATCGTCACCCTGATCCTGCTCGGCCGCGTGCTGGAGGCCAAGGCCAAGGGTCGCACCTCCGAGGCGATCAAGCGCCTGCTCAAGCTGCAGGCCAAGACCGCGCGCGTGCGTCGCGATGGCAGCGTGGTCGAGCTGCCGCTGGAGCAGATCGCCAGTGGTGACGTGATCGAAGTGCGTCCGGGCGAGCGCATCGCGGTGGATGGCGAGGTCATCGATGGCGACAGCTATGTCGATGAATCCATGATCAGCGGCGAGCCGGTGCCGGTGCAGAAGGCGCCGGGCAGCAACGTCATTGGCGGTACCGTCAACCAGACCGGCGCGCTCGGCGTGCGTGCCACCGCCGTCGGTGGGGCGACCGTGCTGGCGCAGATCATCCGCCTGGTGGAACAGGCGCAGAGCGCCAAGCTGCCGATCCAGGCGCTGGTCGATCGCATCACCCTGGTGTTCGTGCCGATCGTGATGGGCCTGGCCTTGCTGACCTTCGCGGTGTGGCTGATCTTCGGCCCCGAACCGGCGCTGACCTTTGGTCTGGTCAATGCGGTGGCGGTGCTGATCATTGCCTGCCCGTGTGCGATGGGGCTGGCGACGCCGACCTCGATCATGGTCGGTACTGGCAGGGGCGCCGAGCTGGGCGTGCTGTTCCGCAAGGGCGAGGCGCTGCAACTGTTGAAGGAAGCGCAGGTGGTGGCGGTGGACAAGACCGGCACGCTGACCGAAGGCCGCCCGCTGTTGACCGACCTGCAGCTGGCCGAGGGCTTCCTGCGCAGTGATGTGCTGGCGCGCGTGGCGGCAGTGGAAGACCGCTCGGAACATCCGATTGCCCGCGCCATCGTCACCGCCGCGCAGCAGGAAAACCTGCAGTTGCCGGCCGTGGATGCCTTCGAATCGGTGACTGGTTACGGTGTGCGTGCGACTGTGGATGGCGTGCGCGTGGAAGTGGGCGCTGATCGCTTCATGCAGAAGCTCGGTCTGGATGTGGCGGTGTTCGCCGGCGATGCGCAGCGTCTGGGCGAAGAAGGCAAGAGCCCCCTGTACGCGGCGCTGGATGGTCGCCTGGCAGCCATCATCGCCGTCTCCGACCCGATCAAGTCCGATACCCGTGCCGCCATCGCCAGCCTGCATGCGCTGGGCCTGAAGGTGGCGATGATCACCGGCGACAACCGCCGCACCGCCGAGGCCATCGCGCGCCAGCTCGGCATCGACGAAGTGGTTGCCGAAGTGCTGCCGGAAGGCAAGGTCGATGCGGTGCGCCGGCTCAAGGCTGAGCACGGCCGCCTGGCCTATGTAGGCGATGGCATCAACGACGCACCGGCGCTGGCCGAAGCCGATGTTGGCCTGGCGATCGGCACCGGTACCGACGTGGCGATCGAGGCCGCTGACGTTGTGCTGATGTCCGGCAGCCTGCAGGGCGTGCCCAATGCCATTGCGCTGAGCAAGGCGACGATGGGCAATATCCGCCAGAACCTGTTCTGGGCCTTCGTCTACAACGCGGCCTTGATTCCGGTCGCGGCCGGCGTGTTGTACCCGGTCTGGGGCATCCTGCTGTCGCCGGTGTTCGCGGCCGGTGCGATGGCGCTTTCCTCGGTGTTCGTACTGGGCAACGCGCTGCGCCTGAAGCGTTTTCGTGCCCCGCAGATGCAGGCCTGAGGAGTGATGACGATGGAAGAAGGCATGAACATCGGCCAGGCCGCCAAGGCCTCCGGCATTTCCGCCAAGATGATCCGCTACTACGAGGATATCGGCCTGATCGGGCCGGTTGCGCGTACCGATGCGGGATATCGCCTGTACGCGCCACGCGACATCCATACGCTGGGTTTCATCAAACGCTCGCGTGACATGGGTTTCAGCGTGGAGCGCATCGGCGAACTGCTGGAACTGTGGCGCGACCGCTCGCGCCACAGTGGCGACGTCAAGCGCATGGCGTTGGAGCACGTGCAGGTACTGCAACAACGCATCGCCGAGCTGCAGGGCATGGTGCAGACCGTGGAGGCACTGGCCAACTGCTGCGCCGGCGATGACCGCCCGGATTGCCCGATCCTGCGTGATATCGAGACTGGCGTACCGTTGCACGACAGCGCATTGCCAACTACCTTTGGCGGCGTCTCCGCCGGCAAGCGCGCTCGTTGATTATTGCGCGCAATCGTGAAAATGAACGAGATGCAAAGTGCACGCGCGCCGCGCGTGCCAGAAAACGCCTGAATAAAAGCCAAAAATCGGCGTTTTATTGCAGGCGTGGTTTCAGGGTTTGTTGGGGCGTCTAACGGAAAACTTACATCCGGACGCAGACAGCTGTTTGCTGTCGTGCCATCAAGCTCAGTAATGCAGAGGTAGTACCCCATGAAGACTTCGTTGATTGCCCTGGCGCTGGTTGCCGCCCTCCCGTTCGCCGCTTCGGCCGCTGACGGCCTGTCCTACAACTATGCAGAAGCCGATTACGCCAAGACCTCGGCCGACGGCAAGGCAGAAGGTTGGGGCGTAAAGGGTTCCTACGGGTTCCTGCCGAACTTCCACGCTTTCGGTGAATACACCCGCCAGGAAATCTCGCACACCAACCTTGATATCGAGCAGTGGCGCGTTGGCGCCGGCTTCAACAAGGAAATCGCGCCGACCACCGACTTCGTTGCTCGCGCGGCTTACGAAAAGTACGACGAGAAGTTCGCCCAGGGCCTGGACTTCAACGGCTACAGCGCTGAAGCCGGCATCCGCACCGCATTCGGCAAGCACGCCGAAGTGTACGCAATGGCTGGCTACGAAGACTTCAGCAAGAAGCACGGCATCAGCCCGGAAGGCGACTTCTATGGCCGTCTCGGTGGCCAGGTGAAGTTGAACCAGAACTGGGGCATCAATGGCGACATCAAGATGTTCAACAACGGTGACAAGCAGTGGACCGTGGGTCCGCGCTTCAGCTGGTAAGACGCGCTGACGCTTTGGCGTGATGCTGCGAAGGAAGGCCCGGCTATGCCGGGCCTTTTCTTTTGCCGAAGGTTTGGGGTTGAGATCTTCAGCTGGAAGCCTCCCCTCACCCCAACCCCTCTCCCGCGTGCGGGAGAGGGGTTGGGGTGAGGGCAAGCTCTTGCTTTGCTTCATGTAACACCACTGCAACCAAACTGCAGCAAAGTGCGCCTCAACCGGCACCGGCCGGAAGGACCTTGAGAATGAAAACCCGCCTGCTGTTCGCCGCAATGCTGTTGTCGACAACCCCGTTGGCCTGGAGCCAGCAACGCGATTACCTGCCGCTGGAGCAGCGCCTGAGTGCCGAACAGCTGCAGCAGGTCGGCCTAAGCGCGCAGCAGCTGCAGCTGCTCAACCGCATGCTCAGCGAAACTGCGCCGGTCACAGCGGCCGCTGCCACACCCACACCTGCGCCCATGCAGATCGGTCTGGAAGAAGGCCCTGTGCACAGCAGCGTGCAGGGAACGGTGGAAGGTTGGGAGCCGGGCACGGTGTTCGTGCTGGCCAACGGCCAGCAATGGAAGGTGCTGAAGGGCCAGATGCGCCTGCGCACTGCCTTGCAGTCACCGGAAATCGACGTGATTCCGGGCATCGCCGGGCGCTGGTTCCTGCAGGTGGACGAAGACCTGCCGAAGGCGCGGGTGTACCGCATCCTGTAAACGGTCAGACTGATTCGGGTCTCGCGGCTCTTGCAGCGCTTGTGGGAGCGGCATCAGCCGCGAAGCCACAGTTATTGCCGAAGCAGCGGTCAACGCCATACCGCCCGAAGAGACTCTCCGGCGCGCATGCATTTTCAGCTTCGCGGCTTACGCCGCTCCCACAAGGGAGCTGTCGCTCCCACATCTCACAGTCGCTTTACGCCGGCCGTACGCGCTGGGTCAGGCCCTTGAGGAAGTTGCGCAGGGCCTGGTCGCCGCATTCGCGGTAGTTCTTGTGGTCGGGCTGGCGGAACAGCGCCGACAGCTCCGGCTTGGACATCGGGAAGCCGGCGCTTTCGAAGATCGCATGCATGTCCACGTCCTTCAGTTCGAAGGCCACGCGCAGCTTCTTCAGCACGATGTTGTTGGTGATGCGCTTTTCCGGCGGACGCTGCGGCTGCGATTCGTCGCGGCCACGGTAGTGGTAGATCAGGCCGTCCAGGAAGCGCGACAGTACCGCGTCCGGGCAGGCTTCAAACAACGGCTCGTCGTCCTTGCGCAGGAAATCGTGCACCTGTGCCGCATCCACTTCAAAGCTGGAATCGGCCAGATGGATGGTGTCCACCACCATGCTGTCGCTGAGGTCGAGCATGTAGCGGATGCTGCGCAGTACGTCGTTGTTGATCATTGCCACTCCGGAACCACCGCGGCGGAGATGCCGGCGGGGGCATAGTGTAACGCCGCACTGGCAAGCCCCCAGCCTACAATCGGGGCTGGTTCAGCAAAGTCCGCCCGCATGCTCCCCCCACACGTCCCCGTTCCCGTGCAGCCCGTAAGGCCCCGGTCTGCCGCGCTGCCGTTGGCGGGCCGGCAATGAGTTCACGCGCGATCCTGCACCTGTGCCTGCATCTGGCGGTGCCGGCGTTGCTGGCCTGGCTGTTCTGGCGGCCGCAGTTCGGCAAGGCCTGGCTGTTGCTGCTGCTGGGCTGGGTGATCGACCTGGACCACCTGCTGGCCGATCCCATCTATGCGCCCGACCGCTGCAGCATCGGCTTCCATCCCCTGCATACGGCGCCAGCCATCGTGGTCTACGCGGGATTGACCGTGCCCAGGCGCACCCGCCTGTTCGGCATCGGCCTGCTGGTGCACATCGCGCTGGATGCGCTGGACTGTCTATGGATGCATGCCAGCCGCTGAGCGCCGCGCGCCGGGTCCAGCAGGCGCCAAACGGGGAGGGGTGGGTTACCAGCCGCCCCAGGGGCCAGGGCCAAAGCCGGGTCCAGGGCCGTAGCCATAGGGGCCGGGGCCTTCGCTCTTGCTCATGTGGATGTTCAGGTTCACCCGTCGGCTCTGGCCTTCGTCGGTGTTGTAGTTCTTGCCCACGTTCAGGTCCACGGCCTGCCAATTGCTGTTGCCGTAGGCCTTGGAATAGCCGATACCGGCGCTGACCGCGCCATGTACCTGCAGTTTGTCATCCATTACCTCGGCGCCAGGACTGTCCTTTTTGGTCAACCCGCGACCGCTGTGGTCGCCGTAATAGGTGCCCGGTGCATCGCCTTTGTAGGTTTCGCCCAGGTAACGCAGCGGCGCCTGCGGCACGCTCAGGTCCAGGCCACCTGCGGCGCTGGCGGCATCATCCTGCGCCATGGCAGCGGCGGGGGCCAACAACAGGACGGCGATCAGGGATGTGCGGATCATGTTGCAGGCGCTCCGGAACTGGGACCACGCCGTGCTGGCGGGCAACACGGACGCTAACAGAAAAGCGTTGAACGATGGCTGTCGATAGCCGTCGCCGGCGGGGAACTTTCAGCTCAGGCGCCGGAAGGAGAACAGTTCCGCCAAGCGGTGCCGGCGGCCTTCGATGGCAGCCCGGATCAGGCCGGCGCCCAGCATCGAATAGGTGATGCCGTTGCCGCCATAGGCCATGGCGAAATGCACGCGCGGCCCCCACTGCGGGTGGGCACCGAAGAAGGGCAGGCCGTCTTCGGTTTCGGCAAAGGTGCCGGCCCAGGCGAAGCTGGGTTGGACGGTCAGCTGCGGGAACAGGCGGCGCAGTTTGGCGAGCAGGCGCGCGGCCTTGCGGTCCACCTGCGCATCCCGGCGCGCTGGCAGATCGATCGCGTCATCCTCGCCGCCCACCAGCAGGCGGTTGTCGGCCGTGCTGCGCAGGTAGAGATAGGGGCGGGCGGTCTCCCACATCAAGGTAGTGCGCAGCGGTCCCAGCAGGGCCGGCGGCAGTGGATCGGTGACGACGGCATAGCTGCTGCGGTTGCGTGCCACGCGCTGCTTCAGCCAGTCCTGGGCGGCGTAGCCGGAGGCGACCACCAGATGCTCGCAGTCGACCTGCACGCCGTGGGTGGTGCGCAGTTGGACCCGGCGGGTGCCGGTCGTTACCGAGGTCACGCTGCTGCGGTCGTAGACCTGCGCGCCCTGTGCCAACAGCCGCGTCAACAGACGGTAGGTCATGCGATAGGGATCCATGCGCGCGGCCGGCGTGCTGCGGATGGCGCCGGGTGCGGCGAAACCGTATTCCTCGGCAACACCGTCGGCATCAAGCCACTCCACTGCGAAGCCATGCCGTTCGCGCAGTTCGTATTCCTCCAGCAGCGTCCGCAGATGGCCGCGGCGGCTGGCGTAGTACAGGCTCAGGGTGCTTTGAAAATCCACCCCGCGGACCTGCTCGGCCAGCGCCTGCAGTTCGTCGATGGCCTGCACGCAGGCGCGATAGGCCAGCAGTGCGGCGTCGATGCCATGGCGTTTGGCCAGCTCGCGCAATGGCGTATCGATCTCATACTGCAGCAGCGCCGTACTGGCGGCGGTGGAACCCCAGCCGATGTCGCGCTGCTCGATGACGACGACATCGTGGCCGTGGCACACCAGTTGGTCGGCAATCAGGGCAGCGGTAATGCCACCGCCGATCACCGCCACCTCACAGCGCAGGTCCCGCCGCAGCGCGGGGAAGGCGTGCATCAGGCCATTCTTGATGGCCCAGAACGGATAGCCGCTTTTCAGGTCCATGCACAGCTCCGGTCATCGCGGGGGCCGCCGCTCAGCCGGCGGTAGGGTGGCCGGTATGTGGCGTGTGGATCAGTGCTGCGGTATCAAAGCCCTGCTGCTGCGCATAGGCGATGTAGTGGTCGCGGGTGGTGGCATCCATCTGCGGCAGGCGTGCCAGCAACCACAGGTATTTGCGGTCAGGGCTGCCGACCAGGGCAGTGGTATAGGCCGCGTCCAGCTGCATGATCCAGTAGTCGCCCTTGGTAAAGGGAATCCAGCGCAGGCCTTCGGGCAGGAAGCTGACTTCCAGGCGGCTGTTGGTGTCGTCGACCGGCTTGGCCTGGCCGATGGCTTCTTCCAGGTTGCCGCCGCGCAGGCAGCGGTTCTGCACCCGTACGCTGCCATCCTCATTGAGCGAGTAGTGGGCGGTGACGTCGGTGGCATCTTCGGGTTCAAAGCGTATGGGCAGGCGTGCAACTTCGTACCAGGTACCCAGGTAACGCTGCAGGTCCACCTGGGGAACGGTGGCAAGCTCAGGGTGTTGATGCATGGAAAACCTCTCTGGCGTTCACGCAGGCGGCTGCGTCGGGGGTCCAGCTATAAGGCAGCAATGGTTAAGCGCCCGTGCCCGGGAGGTCGTCTCGCCGTTGCCTGAAGGCCTGCATTCATGCGCGAAGCGGCCTTCGCGCCGGGCAAACATGGCTGCGCTAGGCTGTCGCCATCCGAAGACGGGAGTCCGCCATGTTTGTCGTGATCCTGCTCAAGGGGCAGAACCGCTATGCACGCGAACGCTGGGAGCAGTTGCCGGAGGTGGTCCATTACGACGGCCAGGGCTTCGCCCTGCGGGCCGGGCCGCGCCAGCCACGATCGACGACCCAGGTGTGGGAGCCGGTGGCGGTCTATGCACCGGCCGAATTGACCGAGGACGAGTTCCAGGAAATCTACGAGCTCAACCGCCACCATATCGTCGAACTGGCACTGGAATACTGAGTACCGTGACGTGTTTTTGCAGGAAGTGAACACGCACTGACATATAGTTCCGGGCAGGCGCGGTGGTCCGCGCGACCCGGTGCTCCGTCTTGCCTGCCCATCGTTTTTCGCATCCGCTGCGCGCGCTGTTGTTTGTCCTCCTGCTTGGCCTGGGTGCCAGCAATGTGGCTTGGGCCGCGCCCGAAGGTGCGGCGGCCGATAGCAGCCCGCAGACCCGTATCGAACAGGCTTCTCGCGCGGTGGCGGCGGTCAAACGCGCGGTCACCGATGCCGATGCACCGGAAACCCTGAAAACCCTGGCCGAGCGTGCCAGCCAGGCGCAGCGCGAGGCCGAGGCCAGCGTCGCCGCGCTGCAGCCGGAACTGACCCAGCTCGATGCCCGCATCGAGCAACTTGGGCCGGCACCCGAGGGCGGGGAAGATTCCGGTATTGCCCGCCAACGCAAGCTGCTGGACCAGCAGCGCAGCCAGATCGATGCCGACATCAAGCGCGGCAAGCTGCTGGCCGAGGAGGCCAAGCAGGCCAACGAAGCCATCGAGAAGATGCGCGCCCAGCAGTTTGGCGAGCAGATGGGCCGCAAGGTGGCCTCGCCGTTGTCGCCGGCCCTGTGGCGCGAGTTCGGCGAGCATGTGCCGGACGATCTTGCGCGCTTCCAGTCGCTGTACCGGCAGGCCCACGATGCCTTGCTGAAGGCGGCCGGCAAGCAGGGCTGGGGCATGCCGCTGCTGGGCGCGGCGCTGGCCTTGCTGATGCTGTTCCCGCTGCGCATCTGGTTGCGCCACCTTGGTCGCCGCTACGCTGCTTCCGAACGTGCCCCGGACGGACGTCTGCGTCGCACCGGTCTTGCGGTGTGGCTGCTGTTGGTCGGCACCTTGCTGCCGGGGCTGGCGGCCACGGTACTGGTGGCCAGCCTGCGGGCAATCGATGCGATCGCACCGCGGCTGGAATCGGTGGCCGACATGTTCGTCGTCGCTACCTTCGTGGCGGCCTTCATCGGTGCCGTGGCAGCCAGCCTGCTGGTGCCATCACGGCCGACCTGGCGCCTGCTGGACATCGATGATCTCGCCGCCGCCCGCTTGCGCCGCTTTGCCTGGGGCGCGGCCAGCCTGACCTGGCTGACCATGCTGCTGCGCGACGTCAATCGCGCTGCGCGCACTTCGGCGGTGGGCACGGTGACCCTGGACGGCCTGATCGCACTGACCTACGTGGTGTTGATCATGAGCATGCTGGCGACCCTGGCCGGCCTGCATCGACGCCGTGCGGCCGAAGCCGCGCAGGCGGAAGCGGAGAGCACCAACAGCGGCCGCTCGCCGCGTGCGCCGCGCAGTGGCTGGCTGATCGTGGCGCGCTTGGGCGGCTACCTGAGCATCTTCGCCGCGCTGGTGGCGACCTTGCTCGGCTACCTCAATTTCGCCATGTTCACCGCCCAGCAGATGGTCTGGGGCACGGTGATCGTGCTGGCGACGACGTTGCTGACGCGCTTCGCCGATGACTTCGCGTTGTGGTTGCTGGCACCGGACAGTGCTGCCGGGCGCATGCTGCGGCTGTCGACCGGCTTGTCCTCCAACCGCCTGGAACAGGCCAGTGTATTGCTGTCGGCCACGTCACGGCTCGCGCTGGTGATGCTGGGCATCACCGCCTTTGTTGCTCCATTCGGCAACGTCAGCGCCCTGTATGGCTGGCTGGAACGCCTGTCGGCCGGCATCAAGATCGGCGGCAACCTGCTGACACCTGCTTCGATCATCAGCGCGGTGCTGGTGCTGGTATTGGGCCTTGCGCTGATGCGGGTGGTGCAGCGCTGGCTGGTGGATACCTACCTCCCCAAGACCGATCTGGATATCGGCGCGCGTAATTCGATCAGCACGGTGGCGCATTACCTCGGCATCGTGCTGGCTGGCCTGTGGGCCCTGGCGGCGCTGGGCATTGGTTTTGAAAAGGTGGCCTTGTTGGCCAGCGCCTTGTCGGTCGGTATCGGTTTTGGTCTGCAGGCGATCACCCAGAACTTCGTCTCCGGCCTGATCCTGCTGGCCGAGCGCCCGGTGAAGATTGGTGACTGGATCAAGATCGGTGACCAGGAGGGCGACATCCGCCGTATCTCGGTGCGTTCCACCGAGATCCAGGTGGGTGATCGTTCCACGCTGATCGTGCCGAACTCGGAGCTGATCACCAAGACCATCCGCAACATGACCATGGCCAATGCGCTGGGCCGCATCCAGGTGCAGTTCTCGGTGCCGCTGGGCACCGACATGGGCAAGCTGCGGACGCTGTTGCTGGGGATCTATGCCGCCAACGAGACGGTGCTGATCGACCCGGCACCGTCGTTCTTCATTGATTCGATCAGTGGCGGACAGGTGGCGGTGAACAGCTTTGCCTACGTGTCATCGTCGCGGAGCGTATACGGAACCCGCAGTGAGGTGCTGTTCGCCTTGCTGGAGCAGACTGCTGCCGCCGGCATCGCCCTGGTCACTCCGACCGACATCCATCTGGTGCGCGATCCCCCGCAGGCCTAGGTAGTGCCGAGCCACGCTCGGCAGGGGCTTTACCGAGATCTGTCGGAATGTGGGAGCGGCGTAAGCCGCGAAGCTCATGGTCTTTCAGATTGCGGGCATGCTGTTCACTGCAGCATGCCCAGCTTCGCGGCTTACGCCGCTCCCACAAAAGCACGAATGTTCATCACGACCGCGGATGCTCGCTGGTCGGCAGCAGCGCATAGTCGTCGACGGCCAACTGCTCGGCATGGTTCAACCAGGCGCGGATCTCCAGGTCGTCGATCTCCTGGTCCACGCCCAACGGCATGCGGATGCGGCCATCGGCATCGGGCTGCACCCATTGCTGGGCCACCACAACGTTGCGCTTTGATGCCACCGCTTCCACCCAGAAGCCGCGCTGCGGGCGTTGTGCGGCATACAGCTCCAGCACGTAGCGACCGGGGCTGGTGTGGCGCGGCTGGCGGCTGATCATGCGTGACTGGCGCACGCTGGGACGGGGCCCGCTGAGCGCCTGCAACGGCGCATCCACGGCGATGCCACGGCGCAGCTGCGCATCGCGGTACAGGCGCATGCCCTGGTCGCTGTCCAGCAGCAAGGCACACCATTGGCCATCGGCCGAACCATCTTCAAACGCGGTGCAGCGGTCGACATAGGCCAGGCGGTGCTGCGGATCGGCCTCCTCGAACTTGCGCGAGGTGTTCTCCAGGTACACCGATTTCAGGTCCCACTGCTGGTCGTATTCCAGCAGCACCGGCGGCTGCACCTTCTGCACGCCCACCAGTACCTGGTCGTTGTCCAGGCGCAACATGCGGGTCTGCTCGCCCAGCCACAGCGAACGTGCGAACGCGCTGTAGCGTGCGTAGGCCCTCGTATCACCGCTGGTCGCCGCGACGCTGGCGCTTGCCGCGGGTGCCGGCTTCAACAGCGAGCGGCCAAAGCCGATCGCATCGATCGCAGGGTCCAGCAGCTGCAGCGCGGTGGCGCCCGAATCCAGCGTTGTGCCCGCCTGCGCAACGATCTGCTGCGGCTGCAGCTTGTTGCCCAGGAACAGCAGCAGGTTCTCGCGTTTCTGCTTCTCCAGTACATGGCTAAGGTCATTGGGCATGGCCAGATGATCGGAGGCCACCACCACCAGCGTGTTGTCGGCGAATGCGCTGCTGCGGATGCGGTCGACCAGGCGCGAGATCAACCGGTCGCTGCACTTGAGTGCATTGAGCAGGCCGATATTGCCGTGTGCGCTGCGATAGCGCGTGTTCCTGCAGGCAACCGGCAGATGCCCGGCCGGATGGTGGGTGTCCATGGTCAGTGCAGTCAGCATGAACGGCTGGCCGCTCGCCGAGAGCTCGAGGAAACGCTCGTAGGCACGTTCCAGCAGCACGTCATCGTGCACGCCCCAATTGGAGAAATGGCGTTTGGCGATGTTCTGCTGCTGGAACCATTCCAGATCGCGCACGTCGTCAAAACCGTGCGAGTTGAGGAAGTCGGCCTTGGCGGCGAACTGCCCGTTGGCACCGCCCATGTAGTGGTTGCTATAGCCCTGCTGCTTCAGGTAGTCGCCAAGGCAGAAGGCTTCGGGCAGGAAACGGCCCATCCGCCCCATGCTGTTCTCGTCGCCCTGCGCGGTGGTCAGCGGCACGCCGCACATCGACGACACCAGGCCGGCGATGGTCCAGCCACTGCCGTCGGCGGAGGCGATGTTGCGGAAATCCAGGCCTTCGCCGGCCAGCCGGGTCAGGTTGGGCATCAGCCCGGGGAAGACGTCTTCGTTGAAATAGGTGCGTTCCAGGCTCTCGCCGTAGATCCAGACAATGTTCGGCCGCTGCGCCAGCGCCTTTGATGGCAGCTGGTATTCCGGCGCTACTGCGCTGTAGTCCACCGGCTGCATCTGCTGATAGATGCGCTTGCCATCGGTGTACAACGGGCTGAGCAGCAGTGTTGTCAGCAACAACGCGGTGAAGCCGCCGAACACCGCCAGGCCATGACGGGGGCGCTGCAGGCGACGCACACGCAGCAACAACAACGGTGTCAGCGAGACGATCACCAGGCCGATGAAGCCGATGATGTAGGCGCTGAAGTCACCGACACCGGCGCCTTCCATGTCGCTGCGCAGGTGGTACAGCGTGGCCGAATTGATGCCATCGCCACTGAGTTTGTCTATCAGCCACCAACTGCTCAGCGCCAACAGCAGCAGTGACAGCAGGCCAGCCTTCAAGCGCGCCAGGGTGGGCGACAACATCAACAGTACGAACAGTGCTGCCAGAGACAGCCAGATGATCCAATGCATGCGGTCACGTGGGTAGCGGAGACAGGGGGTGACGACCTGGGCCGTCATCGCTCTACACACTGTTGTTTCAGTGCTGTGGCAGAAGCATCTGGATCTTGCCTGCCGTAACCTGACTGAAATGTTCGGACGGCACAGCAGCATTCATCATCAGCTACGCGTTATGTGCGGCACGCCGAATACTGTGATCTTTGGTGAGAGAGTGTGCTTTTTGCCTGATTTCAGTGGTTGGAAACTTCTGTTGTCGCTTCTCAAGCTGCAATCGGACTGTTCATGCACCCACCTAGCCCGGGTAAGCGCAGCGCATCCGGGGCTGGCAATGGATTGAAGGGAGATGACCGGCGCTTTTCTGCGTCCGTTCAAGGCAAGCGCATATCCACGCTGCCGGTGCGTTGCTGCATGCACCATGTGCTCCCGGGTGCGCTGCGCTTACCCAGGCTACGGATGCCGCATCTACACTCAGCGATGGCCACGTTCTTCGCGGGCGCGTGCTCTGGTGCGCCGATCGAACAGCAGTGAGCTGACGATGAGTCCAAGGCCGATGATCACGCCCAGCAGGAACAGCAGCATTGCAAAAGCGGGGTAGCCGAACAGCGTCCAGCGGGTAGGCACACGCATCAGCAGCGTCGAGGACAGCAGCAGGGCAGCGGTGATCAGGCCGGCGGCAATGCGGTTGGCCACCTTCTGGATGTTTTCCATCAGCCGCGATTCGTCCAGGCCGGTGACCTTCATCTGCAGGCGGTTTTCGGCCAGCACGCTGAGGATGTCGGACATGCGGCGCGGCCCGTTGCGCAGCAGCTGCTGCAGCTCCATCGCCTCGCTGGCCAGGTTGGCCGCCGAGAACGACTTGCGGAAATGTGCGCGCATCACATGCTGCAGCTGCCGTTCGACAACCTTGCGGGTTTCCATCTCCGGCGCCAGGAAGCGGCACACGCCTTCCAGGTTGAGCAGCGCCTTGCCGAGCAGACTCAGCTCCGGTGGCGTGCGCAGGTTGCTGGCGGTGGCGATGCGCACGATCTCCAGCACCACATGGCCTTCGGACAGGGTGCCGTTGGCGGCGTAGCGGGCAATCATCTGCCCGGTCTCGCGCAGGTAGCGCTCCTCGTCATAGTCCTCCAGCCGGGTACTGATGCCGATGATCTCGTCGGCCACTTCCTCGCCACGGCCATCCACGGCGGCGAACAATACCTTCAGCAGGCGTTGGCGCAGCCGCGGTGGTACATGCGCGACCATGCCCAGGTCGAAGATCGCCAGCCGGCCCTCTGGGGTGACGCGCAGGTTGCCGGGGTGCGGGTCGGCGTGGATTTCGCCGTGCACGAAGATCTGGTCGAGGTAGCCCCGCACCAGCGCCGCAGCCAGCGGCACCATCGATTGCTCGGTGCGGCGTACCGGCGGGATCGCATCCACCCGTACGCCTTGCACCAGTTCCATGGTCAGTACCCGGCGTCCGCACAGGTCCCACACCGGCTGCGGTATCCACAGTTCGGGGTAGGGCGCCAGGTGCTGGCCGAAGCGCGCCAGATTGGCAGCCTCGGCTTCGTAGTCCAGCTCCATGCGCAGGGTCTTGGCGAACTCGCCCAGCCAGTCGGAGAAGCGCACCTTGCGGCCGACCCGGGTCAGGTGATCGGCGGCAGTGGCGAAGCTGCGCAGCACACCGATATCCGAACGCAGCTGGGCGGCGACATCGGGCTTCTGTACCTTGATGGCAACCTGCCGGCCATCGTGCAGTTCGGCCTGGTGGACCTGGGCGATGGAAGCACTGCCCAGCGGCTGCGGGTCGAACCAGGCAAACAGCTTGCTGACCGGCGCGCCCAGTTCGTCCTCGATCACCGCGCGGATCTGTTCCACCGGGATCGGCGCGACTTTTTCCTGCATGCGTTCCAACGCGGCCACGTATTCGGGCGGGATCATGTCCGGGCGGGTCGACAGCACTTGGCCCAGTTTGACGAAGGTGGTGCCCAGCGCTTCCAGGTCGGCAACGAACTGGGTGGGGTTGCCGGCGGCCGGTGGCCGGCCCAGGCGCGGGATTTCGCCATCCAGCGAGATCCCGGAGAACACACCGGAATGGCGGTAGCGCAGCAGCAGGCGCACGATCTGCTGGCGTCGGCTGAGGCCGCCGACGGTGGTCGGGCTGTCACTGCTGGTCGGTTCCATCAAGCGGGGTTCTCCCAGGCGGGCGAGCCTGCAGTGTGGCCGCAGCGGGGTTGCAGGGGGGTGAATACGCGGGCTTGCGCACCGAAGCGGGCACGAATGAGTGAAAATCCCCCTTCCCCTGTCCTATGACCTTACGGTGACCCATGGCTGGAGCCAGCCTGTTTGCCCTGCTCGACGATATTGCCGCGTTGCTGGATGACGTCTCCATCCTCACCAAGGTCGCTGCCAAGAAGACCGCCGGCGTGCTCGGTGACGATCTGGCCTTGAATGCGCAGCAGGTAACCGGCGTCACTGCCAACCGCGAGTTGCCGGTGGTGTGGGCAGTGGCCAAGGGGTCACTGGTCAACAAGGCGATCCTGGTGCCGGCGGCGCTGGCGATCAGCGCATGGCTGCCGTGGGCGATCACCCCGCTGATGATGATCGGCGGTGCCTTCCTCTGTTACGAAGGCGTGGAGAAGCTGGCGCACAAGTTCCTGCATTCCAAGGACGAGGATGAGGCGCACAAGGCCGAGCGGCTGAAGGCCATCGCCGATGAAAAGGTGGATCTGGTCGCGTTCGAGAAGGACAAGATCAAGGGCGCGGTGCGTACCGATTTCATCCTGTCGGCGGAGATCATCGTGCTGTCGCTGGGGGTGATCTCGCACGCTCCGTTCAGTCAGCAGGTTGTGACCCTGATTGCGGTTGCACTGGGCATGACGGTGTTCGTCTATGGCCTGGTGGCCGGCATCGTCAAGCTTGATGACGTTGGGGCCTGGTTGCTGGACAAGGGCCGCGCGCTGGCGGCGCTTGGCCGTGGCCTGCTGTATGCCACACCGTGGTTGATGCGCGGCCTGTCGATTGCCGGCACCGCGGCGATGTTCCTGGTAGGTGGCGGCATCCTGGTGCACGCGATTCCGGCCCTGCATCATTTCATCGTCGGCCTGGCACCGGCCAATCTGGAATGGCTGGCCAATGCCTTGGGCAGCGTGGCGGTGGGCGTGATCATCGGTGCAGTGGTACTGACCGTGGTGACCCTGGTCCAGCGTATGCGCGGGGCGAAAGCGGCGCATTGAAGCCGGCATTTCTGCCTTGATTGTGGGAGCGGCGTAAGCCGCGAAGCAGGAAATGCTTCAGGCATCAGCAATGGTGCCGACGTTGGCAGTATCTGAAAGATTGCCAGCTTCGCGGCTTACGCCGCTCCCACAAGACAGCAACACCGCCGCAGTTCACTGCAGGCCCTGCTCCAACTCCCGCAGCTGCTGCTGCGCGCGGGCCAACGATTGCCCGGACAGGCTGTCCAGCAAGCGTTGCAGACGATGACTGGCCGGCAAGCGTCGCATCGTCCAGCGGGCAGCTCCGATGCTGCCCAGCATCAACGCCACGCCAAAGCCCAAGCTGCCGAGGAACCACGCTGGTGCCATCGCATACAGATCCAGGCCCAGCCATTGCACGCTGCCCCATTGCAGGGCCAGCAGCCACAGCCAAAACCACGGCAGGCCCAGGCCAAGTTCGGTGATTGCGGTGAAGCGGCGTAGCCGCGCCAGTCGTTGCTGTTGGATCAGCACCGGTGCCTCGGCAGCATCTGCATGTATCGCCAACAAGGCGCGGGTGATCGACACCCAGATCGCAGCGATGCCGTACACATGCAAGGCCAGCCCTGTAAGCAGCAGTTGCGGCACCTGACGGTGCTCCACCCAGAAACTCGCCGCCAGCACGGTGACTACGATCCACACCAGCAGCCAAGCCAGCTGCAGACCACTGAACCAGCGCAGCCGGCGCCGCACACCGGCCTTGCGCGGCTGCTGCCAGGCCTGCAGGGCCAAGGTTTCCAGCTGATCGATACGTTGCGCCTGCTGTGCCCAGCTGGCCTTGAGTTCGTCGAGTTCCATGGTGTCAGTCTCGTGAGCTGTCGGCAGGATTGAAGTGGCTACGCAGTTGTTGGCGCAGCCGGTGCAGGCGGGTGGCGGCATTGCTGGCGCTGATGCCCAGTACATCGCCGATCTCGCGGTGGCTGCAGTCGTCCAGGTGCAGCAACAGCAGGGCCCGGTCCAGCGCCGGCAGGCGCTGGATCAAGGTATTGAGCTGGGCCAGGCTGGCGCTGTCTTCGGCGTTGTCGGCAACACTGGCGAGGTCGTCATCCAGCGTGGCTTCGCTGTGGTGGTGTCGCCGCAGTTCGCGGCCACGCAGCTGGGAGATGGCGATGTTCAGGGCGATGCGGTAAAGCCAGGTACTGAATTGCGCCCGTTGCGGATCGAAACCTGGAAAGGCGCGCCAGGCCTGGATACTGATCTCCTGGATCAGGTCGCGAAGGTCTTCCCGGTGCGTGCAATAGCCACGCGCGACCTTGAGCACGATGCCCTGGTGCTGGCTCAGCAACTGGGCAAAGCGGTGTTGCAGGTCGACGATGGGGTCGGTTGCAGTGATGTCCATGCCCGGGTGATTCGCACCAGCGCAGGAAATATCACAGCCCCGGGCGGATTTCCGCTGCGGGGTGACTCAGTTGGCGGGCAGCACCTGGTTGCGGCCGACACGTTTGGCCGCATACAGGGCCTGGTCGGCCCGCTGCAACAGGGCCTGCAGGGCTTCGCCGGGCAGGGCCTGGGCGACGCCGGCGCTGAAACGCACCTGCACGCGCTGTTCTTCATGCAGGAAGGGGCGTTGCGCCAGCTGCTGCTGCAGCTGTTGCAGGGTTTCCAGCGCGGCGGCGCGGTTGAGCCCGGGCAGCACCAGCACGAACTCGTCACCGCCGAGGCGGGCGATGCAGTCGCGACCGCGCAGGCGTTGCTGGGTCACCGCCACCAGATGGCGCAGGGCCTGATCGCCGCCAGCGTGGCCGTGCCGGGCATTGGTCTGGCCGAAGTGGTCCAGGTCGATCATGGCCAGACTCAGTGGCGTGCTGTGGTCGGCCAACAGCTCGCCCAGCTGCTGCTCCAGGCCGCGCCGGTTCAGGGCGCCGGTCAGCGGATCGGTACGCAGCTGGCTGCCGGCTTCTTCCAGCTCGCGTTCGAGTTGCTGCACGCGCTGTTCGGCGGCCTTGGCCTCGGCACGGGCGTTGGCCAGATGGTCGCGCGCACGTGCAGCTTGCTCCTGTACCCGCGCGGTGTCCTGCAGCACGTCCTGCAGCAGTTGGGTCAGGTCGGAGATGCTGCGGGTCTGGCGCACCGCAACGGCATAGCTGGCGATGCGATCATGGTATTCGCCGGTTTCGGTGACCATGCCGTCCACCTGGGTCACGAAGTCCACCATCAGGTCCTTCATCGCCTGCTTGGACTGGTCGATGCCTTCGCGCAGCAGCCCTTGTCGATAGATCACTTCGCGCAGGTCGTTGCGGGTCTGCTCCAGCGAGTTGGCGTCCAGCGGCCCGGCCAGCAGCTGCCGGATCGAGCGGATCTGGCCCTGCAGCCAGCTGTCGCCATCGAGCAGCTCGGAGATGTTCTCCAGCAGCATGTCGAACAGGTTGAGCAGCAGGTCGCGCTGTTCCTGCAGACTACTGCTGCGCACGCCGACCTGGTGGCAGAGTTCGCGCACATGGATGGCCACCGGCTGCAAGGGTTGGCCGCTGCGCCAGCTGCGCAGTTCCTCGCCCATGCGCTGGGCCTGCTGTTCGAGCTCAGGCGACTGCTGCATCAGGCTGGCCAGCACCGCGCCGAGGGTGTCGCGCAGCATGTCGCGCAGCTGCTCGGCCTGGCTGTTGCGGGTGTGCGAGGCTTCCAGTTCGACGGTACGGATGTACTTGTCGATCAATTGCCGCAGCAGGCGGCCGTAGCGCTCCCAGTCCTGCTCGGCATGCGCGCTGTGCAGGCGTTGGCCCATGTCACCGAGTTCACCGGGCAGGGTGCACATGCCCTGCGCGAAGGCGGCCAATACTGATTCGGGCGCGTTGGCGCCGATGAACAAGCGCTGCAGCATCGCCATGCCGCCGCCCCCGTTGGCTACCACCTCGACCGCCGCAGCCGCCTGCGGCGCGGACCGCCGGGACAGGATGCGGCCCAGCCCGCTGCTGCGGGAGGTGGAGGAGTCATCGGGGCTGTCGGCCATTGCGCAGGGATCCGGGCGGGTTGTGGCTGCGCCCGTGCGCAACCGGAGGTGGTGTCCAAGCCCCATTATCGGCAAGGTAGCAGCGGGCTTGAATGGCAGCCGATCACAGGAGCACATCATGCGGGTATTGCTGGCTGGCGCGACCGGCCTGGTCGGGGCGCAGGTACTGCAGCGGTTGTTGGCCGAGCCACGCTGCAGCGGCGTGATCGCACCGACCCGGCGCGCGCTGGCGCAGACCGCCCCCAAGCTGCTCAATCCGGTGCTGGATTTTGCTGCGCTGGCGAGCGTAGCGCAGGGCTGGCAGGTGGATGCGGTGATCTGCGCGCTGGGCTCGACGATGAAACAGGCCGGCTCGCGTGAGGCCTTCCGGCAGATCGACCATGGCTATCCGCTGGTGATTGCACGCGCAGCGCGTGCCAATGGCTGCGAGGTGTTTGCCTTGAACTCGGCGGCCGGTGCCAATCCGCGTTCGCTGGTGTTCTATAGCCGGGTCAAGGGCGAGCTGGAGCAGGACCTGCGCGCGCTGGGGTTTGCTTCGTTGACCTTGGTGCGTCCGGGCCTGATTGGCGGCGACCGCGTCGAACGGCGAGCCGGCGAGCATCTGGCCAGCGTGGTGCTGGGAGCACTGGCGCCTGTGCTGCCGCGCGCTTGGCGCATCAATCCGGCCACGCGGATCGCCGATGCGCTGGTGGAGGCGGCGTTGGATCCGCAGCCGGGCGTGCGGGTGGTGGGGTCGGCGGCTCTGTTGTAGGAGCGGCGTAAGCCGCGAAGCTGATGAACTTACAAGATCGCCAGCTTCGCGGCTCACGCCGCTCCCACAAACGGCAGGTGAGGCTCAGGCCGGCAGCGACTGCCCGCCATCCACCGCCAGCACCTGGCCGGTGATCCAGCGCGCTGCGGGCGAGCACAGGAACACGGCGGCATTGGCCACATCCTCGACATTGCCGAAGCCACCGAACGGGATCTTGGTGCGGATCTGTTCGTACAGTTCGGGGGCGCTGCTGCGGCGCTGCTCCCACAGTCCACCGGGGAATTCGATCGAGCCCGGTGCCAACGCGTTGACCCGGATGCGCTCACGCGCCAGCTCGGTCGCCAGGCTGGTGGTGTAGTAATTCAAGGCGGCCTTGGCGGCGGAGTAGGCCGCTGCGCGTGGCGTCGGCACCGAGGCGTTGATCGAGCTGATGTTGAGGATGGCCGGCATCGCACTCAGACGCAGATGCGGCAGGGCAGCGCGGTTGGCGCGCACCGCGGCCATCAGGTCGATATCGAAACCGGCTTGCCAGCTCGCATCGTCATTGCCGTTGCCATAGCCGGAGGCATTGTTGACGAGGATGTCGACGCCACCCAGCGCGGTTGCAGCGGCATCGATCCAGGCTTGAATCTGCATCGGATCGGCGAGATCACATTGCTGCGTGTGCGCGGCGGCTGCGCCATCGCGCAACAACAATTCGGCAGCCTGTTGCAGTGCCGTTGCACCACGCGCACAGAGGCTGATTTTCGCACCGTCGCGGGCAAAGGCCTGGGCGATGGCCAGGCCGATGCCGCGGCTGCCGCCGGCAACCAGCACGCGTGCGTTTTGTAGCGAAACAGAAGGGGGCATTGCTGCGGTTCCGGTGGGCGGAGATCGCGCATTATCCCCGGTTGCGCGTTGCAGGCGGCGAATGCGCTGTTCCGTGCTCAGGGCAGGCCGGGTACGTTCAAGGACGCGAACAGCAGGTTCTGCGCCTTCTTGGCCATTGATCGTGGCAGCTTGGCGATGAAGGTGTCGCCGGTCAGCGCCATGTCGCCGCGGAGGATGAAACCGTTGATCTGGGTGTAGCTTTTGACGGTGTATCTGTTCCCATCGCGGGTGACTTCCAGATACATCGGCGAGGTCAGGATGTTGTTGCCCTTGCGATAGACGCGGGTGCCATCGATGTCGCGGACCAGGCGATAGCCCTGCTGGCTTGCCCAGGCATCAACCTTGGCCAGCACGTTCTCATCGGAGCTGAAGGTGGTGAGGTCATGCGGCCTGCCGCTGTTCTTTGCCATCAGTGCGAGGATGTTGACCAGGGCCAGGCCGCCCAGTGCGCCCACGATCATTCCTGTGATCAAACTCATGCTGTTGACTCATTGAAGTTGGGGCGGCATTCCAGCACATCGCAATGCCTGTTGTCGTGAAAATTCAGTGCTATTCCCAGATGTTGGGTATTGCGCCACGTTCCGGATGTTTCATCTGCACGATGCAGAAGCGATGGCCGGTGGGGGCTTCCATCACCCACCAGCGTTTGACCTTGCCGATGCGGCGTGCGCCCAATGCTTCGAGCCGATCCGCCTCGGCATCGATATCGTCGGCCTCGATATCAAGATGCACGCGTGATGCGTGATCGACGCGCTGCACTTCCACATGCAGTTCGGCCGGCGCGCCCATCAGTTCTGCGTACTGCGCGCCATCGTCCTCGGTGTAGCCGGGCTCGGCTTTCAGGCCGAGTGCGGGTGCCCAGAACGCGGCGGCGGCATCGCTGTCGGTGCCTTGGCAATCAATGATGAAACCGGCCAGACGGCTGCGGTGGCTCATGCGGATGCTCCGGTGACAGAGGAGCGCAGCGTACACCGCCTATCCGGATGCGCGTGTTACTGCGGTGTGGGCGACAGGGACGGGAGTGGCGAGTCGCCAGGCGCTGATGCACAACGTGCCGTAGACGCTCCACTCGGCCAGGCGCTGCAGCAGCCCGCGCCAAGGTTGCAGGGGTTCGATCCCCATCAGGACGAACAGCAGCAGCCAGAGTCCTGCCAGCGCAATCCACAACAGGCGTGTGCCTGGGCGGATCGCGGGCGTGGTGGCCAACAACAGCAGGCCCAGTGCAGTGCCCAGATAGGTGAACACGCCGAGCAGGGTATGTAGTGATTGCGACACGCTTCCGCTGGTTGGGCAGCCCATGTCGCAGGGCGCCAATGCCGAACCTATCCATGCCAGCGGTTCGAACATCAGCAGCCAGTAGCCGAATCGACTTGCTCCGCGCACGGGTACCTTTCCGGCAAACACGCACAACAGCAGTGCGGCCAGGATTCCCACCGGGATGAAGCCGAACAGGCTGATCAAGCGCGCATGCGCGCTACCGCTCGCACCGAGTTCACTGATGTACTGTGACAGCGGCGAATAGCCGGGTTTGAGTGCGGCACCGCCGAACAGCATCAGCAGGTACACCGCGATGAACAGCAGGATCAGGCAGCGGTGGAAGCGCATCGGCGGCATGCCTGTGGGCGTGCGGGTCAGCGTAGGCGATTGGACAGGAACAGCTCCACCTTGCCGCAGCTCGGGCAGGCATGCAGGTCGAATTCCTCGCGGTTGCCGAACAGTTCACCGATGTCGCCGAGCAGGAACGGCATGGTCTGCGTGCTTTCATGGAAGCGCTTGCGGCCAATGAATTCCATCTGCATCCCGGGGCAGCGCGGGCAGTCGATCAAGCGCGGTGCTTGCGTCCAGCTGCGGCTGTCATCGGCCTGATAGCCACGTGGTGGCGGGGCGCCATCGGCATGGGTGCCGCATTTCCAGCACTGGTCGCGGTTGTCTTCGTTGACTTCCTTGCAGTTGCTGCAGATCCAGGTGCCCATGGTGGTGTTTGGTAGCAGGGGAATTGGTCAATCGTAGCGCCCGGATGGCAGGTTGGCGTTACAGGTGGATGATGCTTTTTGTCGGGATCGGGCGAAAGGTCACGAGCAGGAGCTGCCCTCACCCCACCCCCTCGCCGGCGGGGGGGTGTGGGGCCGGTTGGGCGTCGGCTCTTCGTCCCCTCGCCCCGCTCCCGCGGGCGGGAGAGGGGTTGGGGTGAGGGGAAGCTTCTAGCAAGCAGACCCAAGCAAGGCACAAGCGTGCCCAATGCAAATACCAGGCAAAAAAAGGCCCGCATCGCTGCGGGCCTCAAACAACACTACCAACAAATTGTCAGTGAGCCTTGGCCAGGTCGTCGATCAGCACGCGCAGGAAGCGCGCGGCTTCGCCGCCGGTGCAGGCGCGGTGGTCGAAGGTGACCGACAGCGGGATGACCTTGTGGGTTTCGATGCCGCCCATCACCGGCGTGACCTGGAAGCGGGCACGACCGGCGGCGACGATGGCCACACACGGCGGTACGACCACCGGGGTGGCGTAGCGGCCGGCGAACATGCCGAAGTTGGACAGGCTGATGGTGTAACCGCTCAGCTCCGACGGCGCGATCGAGCGGTCTTCGACCTGCTGGCGCAGACGGTTGATGCCTTCGCGCACGCCACGTGCATCGAGCATGTCGGCATTGCGCAGGGCCGGCACGAACAGGCCGTCGTCGGTGTCCACGGCGATGCCGATGTCGACCTGCGCATGCAGGGTGCGGGTGAGGTTGTCACCGTCGAACCAGGCATTCATCGCAGGCACGGCCTGGCAGGCGCTGACGATGGCGCGGACCAGGCGCGAGGTCATGTCGTTGCCCGGCGCCCAGGCATGGATGTCGGCGTCGTCGCTGAGCGTGGTCGGCACGACCTTGCTGTGTGCGTCGGCCATCACCCGCGCCATGTTGCGGCGCACGCCCTTCAGCGGTTCCGGCTGGCCCTTGGCGACCACGCCCGGAGGGGCGGTACGCATCGGCTTGCCGGCGGCGGACAGCGGGGTGCGGCTTGAGCCCCTCTCCCCCTGGGAGAGGGATTGGGGTGAGGGTACGGCAGTTGCACTACTAGAGGTCGGACCCTCACCCCCAGCCCCTCTCCCGGCGGGAGAGGGGAGCAAAGCGGACGGATTCGCCGCCGCCTGCTTCACATCATTCATCGTCACCGCGCCGTCGGCGCCGGTGGCGCGCACGCGGGCCAGGTCGACGCCGAGCTTGCGCGCCATCGCGCGCACGGCCGGTACCGCCTTCACACCGCCGACGGCCACGGCCTGTTCGGTGTGCACGGCATTGGAGCTGACCATCGCGCCAACCACGGTGCCTTCGTCGGCACGTTCGGCGGCAGCGGCGACCACCGGTGCCGGCGCGGCGACGGGTGCAGGCGCAGCCTCGGCCGGCGCGCCGTGGTGATGGCCGGTGTCCTGGCCTTCGGCGCGCTGCGGCAGGTTGGGGTCGAGCTCAAAACTCGCCAGCACGTGGCCGGTGACGACGATGTCGCCGGCGCCGCCGGCCAACTTCAGTACCTTGCCGGAATAGGGCGAGGGCACTTCGACCACGGCCTTGGCGGTCTCCATGGCCACCAGTGGCTCATCGAGCTTGATCACATCGCCTTCCTTGACGAACCACTCCACGATGGTCGCGTCCGGCAGGCCTTCGCCCAGGTCGGGCAGGTTGAAATTCTTGGTCTGGCTCATGTGAGTTTCTCTTCCAGCAATTCAAGTTCGCGCGCTGGCAGCCAGCCCTGCGCGCCATCGGCGCGCTCGGACCACCACCAGCCACCATGTTCGTGATGCAGCCGTACCTGCTCGCCGCGGTCAACGTCCAGCTCGCGTGCGCTGTAGTCACGCAGCGCTTCGGCACGGCCATTGTCCAATACCTGCAACCAGGCGACCGGCGCCCAGCCGGCGCTGCCTTCGCTGGTTTTCACCCAGGCGAAGGCCGGCCATTCCTCGTCGCGGACACCGAGCTCGACGATCTGCCCGGTACGGAACTGCAGGGGGTTGCGGTATTGGCTGCGGTAGCTGCCAATCAAGCGTGCCAGCATGTCAGCCCGCCGCGACCGCGCGCTTGGCGGCGCTCACAATCCGCTCAACGCTGGGCAGGTACTTCATTTCCAGGCGGAACAGCGGAATGTGGGTGTCGTAGCCGGCAACGCGTTCGACCGGTGCCAGCAGGTCGTACATCGATTCCTCGGCCAGGCGCGCGGCGATCTCGGCACCGAAGCCGGCGGTCTTGGGCGCTTCCTGCACGATCACGCAGCGGCCGGTCTTGGCCACCGATTCGGCGATGGTGGCGAAGTCCAGCGGACGCAGCGTGGCCACGTCGATGACTTCGGCGCTGATGCCTTCGCCAGCCAGCTTGTCGGCTGCTTCCAGTGCTTCCTTGACCTGTGCACCCCAGGTGACCAGGGTGACGTCGGTGCCGTCACGCAGCACGAAGCAGACGTCCAGCGGCAGGGCTTCGCCGTCGTTGGCGACCACTTCCTTGTACTGGCGGTAGATGCGCTTGGGCTCCATGTAGATCACCGGGTCCGGCTCGCGGATCGCGGCCAGCAGCAGGCCGTAGGCGCGCTGGGGGCTGGACGGCAGCACCACGCGCATGCCCGGCACATTGGTGAAGATGGCTTCGTTGGCTTCGCTGTGGTGTTCCGGCGCGCGGATGCCACCGCCCCACGGCACGCGCAGCACCATCGGGCAATGCAGGCGACCACGGGTGCGGTTGCGCAGGCGCGCGGCATGGCAGATCAGGTGATCGACCATCGGATAGACGAAGCCATCGAACTGGGCTTCAGCCACCGGCTTCATGCCCTGCGCGGCCAGGCCGACGGTGAGGCCGGCAATGGTGGTTTCATCCAGCGGGGTGTCGAGCACGCGCTGCGGGCCGAACTGCTGCTGCAGACCGGCGGTGGCGCGGAACACGCCACCGTTGACGCCCACGTCCTCGCCCAGCACCAGCACCGAGGGATCGTGCTCCATTTCCCAGGCCAGCGCCTGGGTGACGGCTTCGATGAGGGTGATCGGGGTGGCGGTCATCGGGTTGTCTCCGCTGTTGCTCGCCGCGCTGTGCGCGACGCCGTGATCGTGGCTGGCCGGGGTGACAGAGGCGTTGCGCTTGATGTCATCCATGGCGCTGCTCCAGGGCGATGGCGGCAGCACGCTGCGCCAGCAGGTCCGGCGGCGGATCGGCATACAGGTAGTCGAACATCGCCTCGACCGGCTGCACCGGGCAGTTGAGGTAGGCGTTGACCTCCTCGTCGACGCGGGTGCCGCATTCGGCGATCCAGTTCTTTTCTTCTTCCTCGCTCCACACGCCGTGCGCGGTCAGGTACTTGCGCAGGCGGATCAGCGGCTCCTTCAGCCAGGCCGATTTCACTTCGGCGTCGTCGCGGTAGCGGCGTGCGTCGTCGGCGGTGGTGTGGTCGGAGAGGCGGTAGGTGAGGAATTCCAGCACCGTGCCACCCTGGCCGGACAGGGCGCGCTCGCGTGCCTGTTCCATCGCGGCCAGCACGGCGATCAGGTCATTGCCGTCCACCTGCAGGCAGAACAGGCCGCCGGCCAGGCCCTTCTGGGCCAGGGTCTCGGCGCCGGTCTGGGCCGAGCGGGGCACCGAGATGGCCCAGCCGTTGTTCACCACGCACAGGATCAGCGGCAGCTTGTAGGCGCCGGCCGAGTTCACTGCGGCATAGAAGTCGGTCTTGGAGCTGCCGCCGTCACCGCAGACGGTGACTGCAACCTGCGGCATGTTGCGCAGCTTGAACGACAGTGCCGAGCCGGCCGCATGCAGGCATTGGGTGGAGATCGGTACGCAGATCGGGAAATCGCGGGCCGCATCGCTGTTGCGGTCGTAGTCGCTGCCGCGCTCGTCGCCGCCCCAGTACATCAGCACGTCGCGCGGGCGCACGCCGCGCATGAACATGGCGCCGTACTCGCGGTAGCTGGGGGCGAACACGTCGCCGCTCTTCATGGCCGCGCCGATGCCGACGTGGGCCGCTTCATGGCCCAGGCAGGAGGCAAAGGTGCCGAGCTTGCCGGTGCGCTGCAGCGCCACGGCCTTGGTGTCGAACACCCGCGTGGCCAGCATCTGCTTGAACATCGGCAGCAGCGAGCGCGGCTCACGCAGCGAGGCGGGGAGATCGTCACGTACCAGGTTGCCGTCGGCATCCAGGTACTGCAGGTAATCGATTTGGAACTGGGCGGAAACCGTCATTGCAGCAACACCTTGAACAGATGGTTTCAAATGATAGGAATTACGCATGGTAAGGACTCAGTCCGAAAAAGCCGTCCTGCGCCGCAACAAGATTGACCGGGCACAGGCCAGGTTTGTTCCGCGCAACGAGATCCGGGCGAGCAATTCCAACGTATTCAGTCTGTGACAACAGGAACGGCACATTGTCGCGCTGCTTGGGTTTGCGCGTGTTTCGATTCCGTTTGCGCGGAAGCCAGATCCAGGGCACCCCTCCCAAACCCTCGCCTTGCCTTCGACAAAGGGAGGGCGTAGTGCCGACCCATGGTCGGCAGGGGCATTACCGGTAACCCCCTTGCCCACCATGGGTCGGCACTACAGAAGTGCACCCCTCCCCAGCCCTCCCCTTTGCCTGCGGCAAAAGGGAGGGGGCAGATGGCTTGGCCTGCGTTACCCTTGCCGCCCCATCCGATGGCCAGGCCGATGACCGTAGAAAAGAACCAGCGTGAGCTCGAAGCCGGTATCCATACCGACCTGCAGGGCCGGCTCACTTACGGCGGCTACCTGCGCCTGGACCAGTTGCTGTCGGCCCAGCAGCCGCTGTCCAACCCGCCGCACCACGACGAAATGCTGTTCATCATCCAGCACCAGACCTCGGAGCTGTGGCTGAAGCTGCTGGGGCATGAGCTGCGCGCGGCGCGGACGCATATGCAGCGCGACGAGGTCTGGCAATGCCGCAAGGTGCTGGCCCGGGCCAAGCAGGTGCTGCGCCTGATGACCGAGCAATGGGCGGTGTTGGAAACCCTCACCCCCTCCGAGTACATGGGCTTCCGCGATGTGCTGGGCCCGTCCTCGGGCTTCCAGTCGCTGCAATACCGCTATATCGAGTTCCTGCTCGGCAACAAGAATGCCGACATGCTCAATGTGTTTGCCCATGACCCGGAAGGGCAGGCGCAGTTGCGCGAGGTGCTGGAGGCTCCCAGCCTGTACGAGGAGTTCCTGGCCTACCTGGCGCGCTTCGGCCATGCCATCCCGGCGGCCTATGAAGGCCACGACTGGACCCAGTCGCATATCAGCGACCCGGCCCTGCGCCAGGTATTCGAGAACATCTATCAGGACACCGACCGTTATTGGCGTGAGTATTCGCTGTGCGAGGACCTGGTGGACCTGGAAACCCAGTTCCAGCTGTGGCGCTTCCGGCACATGCGCACCGTGATGCGGGTGATCGGTTTCAAGCGCGGTACCGGTGGTTCCAGCGGTGTGGGCTTCCTGCGGCAGGCGCTGGAGCTGACCTTCTTCCCCGAGTTGTTCGAAGTCCGCACCACCATCCGTGGCGACGCCTGAACCTGATTCCGGGATTGAAAATCCAACCTATTCAGCCACTTGCGTGGGGTCCTGGGCGAGGCCCCGGTGGCCCCGCGCGGACCTGGCGCAGCACTTGGTTGCAGCAGTATGTATTTGACGTGAAGCCGACGCTTCTGTGATCCTCGCCCGTCGCGCCGGTTCCGGCCGACTTGCTTGCATCACTTACCCACCGAATCACCAGGGGACACCGCATGAGCGCTGCCGCGCCGAATTCCGCATCAACCCCGGCGCCCGTGCCGGAGTTCAAGACCACCCTCGGCCATCCGCGTCCGTTGTGGATGCTGTTCATGACCGAGTTCTGGGAACGCTTTGCGTTCTACGGCATCCGCTGGGCGCTGGTGCTGTACATCGTGGCGCAGTTCCACGGCGGCAACGCAGCGGGCGAAACCCCGGCCAATCACACCTATGGTGCCTACCTGGCGCTGGTGTATGCAGCGGCGATCTTCGGTGGCTACGCGGCCGACCGGATCATCGGTTACCAACGCTCGATCCTGATGGGCGCGGTGATCATGGCCGCCGGCCTGTTCATGATCGCCATCCCCAATCCGCAGGTGTTCAACCTGGGCCTGGCCACGATCATCGTCGGCAACGGCCTGTTCAAGCCGAACATCTCCACGATGGTGGGCAAGCTGTACAAGCTGGATGACGAGCGCCGTGACTCGGGCTTCACCATCTTCTACATGGGCATCAACATGGGTGCGATGATCTCGCCGATCCTCACCCAGATCCTGGCGCAGAAGGTGTTCGGCACTGACGCCATGCCGGCTTACAAGATGGTGTTCATCGCCTCGGGCGTCGGCATGCTGATCAGCCTGTTCTGGTTCCAGCTGGAGCGTCGCCACCTCAAGGGTATCGGCGCGCCGCTGCCGGACAAGCAGGGCAGTGGTCCGGTGATCAAGACCGCCATCGCCTGCCTGGTTGCCATCCCGGTGATGTACGGCCTGCTCAATGCCGGCGCCAACGTGCTGCAGGTGATCCTGACGGTGATGTTCATCGGCCTGGGCATCATGCTGCTGGTCGAAGGCAGCCGCGAAGGCAAGGTCTCGCGCAACCGCGTGATCGCCATGCTGATCATCTTCACCTTCAACGTGCTGTTCTGGATGTTCTTCGAGCAGGCCGGCAGTTCCTTCACCTTCCTGGCCGACCGCATCGTCGACCGTCAGTTCGGTGACTGGACTTTCCCGACCGCCTGGTTCCAGTCGGTCAACTCGATCGCGATCATCACCCTGGCGCCGGTCCTGGCCTGGTTGTGGGTGCGCCTGGGCAAGGCCAACCCGTCGATCCCGCGCAAATTCGGCCTGGGCCTGATCTTCAATGGCCTGGCCTTCCTGCTGCTGATGTTCGCCCTGTCCAGCCTGCTGGACCCGGGCACCAACAAGATCCCGTTCTGGACCCTGTTCGCCGTGTACTGGATCCAGTCCATCGGTGAGCTGTGCCTGTCGCCGATCGGCCTGTCGATGGTGACCAAGCTGGCACCGGTACGTCTGGTCGGCTTTGCGATGGGTGGTTGGTTCCTGTCCACCGGCATCGGCAACAATCTGGCGGGCCTGTTTGCCGGTCACGTCAGTGGCGCCGGCGGCATGACCGTACAGTCGGCCCATTCCGGCTACACCATGGGCTTCTGGATCCTGATCGGTGGCGGCGTGCTGCTGTTCCTGATCGCCCCGTTGGTGCAGAAACTGATGCATGGCGTGAAGTAAGGAGTTGGCGATGAAACTGCTGTTTGGAATGTTTCCCCTGTTGCTCAGCGTGGCATTGGTCGGCTGCAATCAACCGCCCGCTGCCAAGCCTGAGAAAGTGCAGCCGCTGGATACCTCCGAACAGAAGACACCGGTGGCCGATACCAGCCAACCGGTGGCATCGGGCAACACCCCCACCGCAGCGGATATCGCTGCGGTGGCTGCGCTCAATGCGCAGTTCGACCCGGCCCGTGACCCGGTCGCTGACCTGGAAACGGCCAAGGTCGAGGCCCAGCGTGGTGGCAAGCGGATCATGCTGGACGTGGGCGGCGAGTGGTGCTCCTGGTGCCACCTGCTGGATGCCTTCATGGAAGGCGATTCGGAGCTGCGCCGTTTCCGCGATGCCAACTATGTGTGGATGAAGGTCAACTACAGCGAAGACAACGAGAACGCCGCCTTCCTGTCGCGCTTCCCCGAGATCAAGGGCTATCCGCACCTGTTCGTGCTGGACGCCGAGGGCAAGCTGCTGCACTCGCAGTTCACCGGGGACCTGGAAAAAGGCAAGGGCTATGACCGCGCCAAGTTCGATGCCTTCCTGAAGGAATGGGCACCGCCGGCGAAGTAAGCCTGCGATGTGATTGAACGAAAACGGCGCCGAAAGGCGCCGTTTTCGTTGCCCCCTCCCTTTGGCCAAAGGCCAAGGGGAGGGTTGGGGAGGGGTGCCTTTGATTTTGCTGTTAGCTGTCGGCTGGAAGCAAAGCCAAAGCCAAAGCCAAAGCACCCCTCCCCAGCCCTCCCCTGCGCGATGCGCAAGGGAGGGGGCAACAGCCGTCGTCTTCATTTTGTTCGCGCGCGGCCGCTAACGGATCAATCCCTCTGCATCCGGCGTCTTGCCCTTCCTCATCATGCAGCCAGCTGCCAGCCCCGATTCCAGCACCGCCACTGTTGAGCAGGACCTTGCCAGTACCAGCCTGCCCACGGTGGACGAACTGCTGGACGAAAGCGCAGCACCGGAAGAGTCCGCACCGCCGCCGCGCTACCGGCTGCCACAGGCGGCGGTGCCGCCCAACATCATGTTGCAGTCGGCGGTCACCCGGCTGGTGGAGCAGAAGGAGCAGATCGACCAGGTTGCGCGCAACGGCCTGCTGGCCGGGCTGTTGCCGCCGGAATGGAGCGCGTCGCCTGGCAACGAATTGCGTGCCTTTGTTGCCAGCGTGGTGCCGTTCGCCTCCGACAACGTACGTGGCGAGACCATCGCTGCGCGCGTGCCGCTGAAGTTCCTGCTCGGCCATTCGCAGCGTTGGGGCAAGCCCGATGTGGCCGAACCCAATTCCTTGTCAGCCTATCTGGCCAGCGATGAGCGCGCCAACAGCGGCGTCAGCGATCACGCCGAAGTCATGCTGTTGTCGCCATTGGGGCTGGGCTGGACACACGCCGGCCGCAGCCGTGTCGGTTTCCTGCGCGCGATGGGCGTGGAATCGATGGCCGCCCGGGTGACCGCGCTGCCTTATCCGGCGCCGGAGCAGTTGGCGCTGTATCAGGTCAGCAACGGCGGTCTGACCCAGTTCTGGTGTGTGATGGACAAGCGTCGACTGCGCGCATTGCCGGTGCCGGCCTTGTCGTTGCCATTGCTGACGGCTTATGGCGTGGCGGCGCCGCAGGCATGGCCATCCAACTGGCCTGCACCCGCCGAAGTTGACGCGGCATTGGCGTTGGCGCGCATGGGCAAGGGCGCCGCCGAAGTCGACCTGGTCAAGCTTGTGGACAAAATTGGACGTGACCAGGCCAACGATGCCTGGACCGGCGCCAGCCTGATGCAGCTGCACACCTGGGTGCCGCGCTGGCGGTTCTTCCTGACCTCGTTCATCGGTCTGCCGGCCGGCCTGTTGCTGCTTGCAGCATTGGCGTTGCCCGGCCGCGTGGAAGCGGCGGCGGTGGCGGCGGCATTGGGTTTTGCAGGTGGTGCGATCGCGGCCCTTGCCGCGCCGTGGATCTATGCGCGGCGCAAGCACCTGAGCTGATCGTCGCTGACGATCAACCCTCGTTCATGCGCTGCAGGCCGGCGTCGGCCAGGCGCGTGATCAGGCGTTCGAGTACCTGTTCCTCTTCCTCGGTGAGCGCCGACATCAGGCGCCGTTCCATCTCGATCACCATCGGCGCGATGGTCTCGTAGACCTCGAAGCCTGCGGCAGAAAGCGCCAGCACCGAACGGCGACGGTCATCGCCATGGGTCTCGCGTTTGATGAAACCGCGTTCCAGCAGGCGCGCCACGGCGCGGCTGACGGCCACCTTGTCCATTGCCGTGCGCTCGGACACTTCGCTGGCCGAGGAGCCCGGGTACAGCGCCAGGATGGTGATCACCCGCCATTCGGGAATGGCCAGGCCGTAGCGCTCGCCGTACAGCCGGGCGATGTTGCCGCTGACCCGGTTGGACAACACGCTGATGCGGTAAGGCAGGAACTGCTCAAGATCCAGCAACACGTGCGAGGCGCGGATGCTGGTGGACTTGCTGTAATCGGAAGAGCTCATGCTGCAGTGCACCTTGATGGTGGTTTCATGTGAAACTATAACCTTCGGTCCAGACCCGCTTTTTGCGGCGGATCTTCCTGTTTTCATCGCCGGTACCCCGGCGACCGCCATGCTCCCGGAGGCAACCCATGAATACCCCAACCGCATCCAACGCGCCCAACCTGGGCATGCAGGTCACCACCTTTGAAAACCCGATGGGCATCGATGGTTTTGAGTTCGTCGAGTTCGCCGCACCGGCTGGGCAGGCTGCCCAGCTGCACGCCTACTTCAAGAACATGGGGTTCACGGCCGTACTCCGCCACCGGCAGCGTGCTATTACCGTCTACCGTCAAGGCGGCGTCAACTTTCTTGTGAACGAGGAGCCCAATTCGTTCGCCGCCGACTTCGCCGCCAAGCATGGCCCGAGCGCCTGCGGCTTCGCCATCCGCTTCCAGAAGCCGGCCGCCGAGGTACTGTCGGCGGCCCTGGGCAACGGTGCCGAGGAAGTGGACCTGCTGGCCGAAACCCGCGCGGTACCGGCACCGGTGATCAAGGGCATCGGTGATTGCATGCTGTACCTGGTGGACCGCTACGGCACTGCCGGCAGCATTTACGACGCCGACTACGAGGTCATCGACGGTGCCGAGCAGAACCCGGTCGGCTTCGGCCTGACCTTCATCGACCACCTGACCCACAACCTGTACCTGGGCAACATGCAGCAGTGGTCGGACTATTACGAGCGCCTGTTCAACTTCCGCGAGATCCGCTACTTCGACATCAAGGGTGCCAAGACTGGCCTGGTGTCCAAGGCAATGACCGCGCCGGACGGCATCGTGCGCATCCCGCTCAACGAGTCCTCCGACCCGAAGAGCCAGATCAACGAATACCTCGATGCCTACAAGGGCGAGGGCATCCAGCACATCGCCTGCTTCACCGACAACATCTACGACACGGTCGAGGCGATGCGCGCACAGGGCATCGAGTTCCTGGATACGCCGGACACCTATTTCGACGTGGTCGACCTGCGCATCCCGAACAACGGCGAAGACGTCGAGCGCCTGCGCAGGAACAAGATCCTGATCGACGCCGACCCGGAAACCAAGCAGCGCAAGCTGCTGCAGATCTTCACCAAGAACTGCATCGGCCCGATCTTCTTCGAGATCATCCAGCGCAAGGGCAATGAAGGGTTTGGCGAAGGCAACTTCCAGGCCTTGTTTGAAAGCATCGAGCGCGACCAGATGGATCGTGGCGTGCTGTAAGCGCTTTGCTTGAGGCCTTTGCTTGAGGCATTTGCTCGAAGCCTTTGCTCAAAGCCCCTCTCCCGCTTGCGGGAGAGGGGTTGGGGGGCAAGCTCTTGCAGTTGCTGTTGATTTCCGCCGCACCCAGGTCGCCAGTTGCCTTAGGATCAAGTCAAAAGCTCCCCTCACCCCAACCCCTCTCCCGCAAGCGGGAGAGGGGCTCAATCGCAAAACATAGGCCGTCACCATGGTCAGCAACGCTTATCAATCCGGCTTCGGTAATGAGTTCGCCACCGAGGCTGTGCCCGGCACCTTGCCGGTGGGTCGCAATTCGCCGCAGCAGGTGGCGCACGGGCTGTATGCCGAGCAGCTGACCGGCACCGCCTTCACCGCGCCGCGCGGCAGCAACCGCCGCAGCTGGCTGTACCGCATCCGCCCGGCGGCGATGCACGGTGAGTTCACACCGTTCGAGCAGCCGCGCCTGCACAGCGATTTCAGCAAGGTCGCCGCCTCGCCGAACCAGCTGCGCTGGGACCCGTTGCCGCTACCCACCACGCCCACCGACTTCATCGATGGCCTGTACACGATGGGCGGCAATGGCTCGGCCGAAGCCCACACCGGCGCTGGTATCCATCTGTACGCCGCCAATGCCGACATGCACGGCCGCTACTTCTACAACGCCGACGGCGAGCTGCTGATCGTGCCGCAGCTGGGCTGCCTGCGCCTGCGTACCGAGATGGGCGTGATCGAGATCGAGCCGCAGCAGATCGCGGTGATTCCGCGCGGCGTGCGTTTCGCGGTGGAGCTGCCCGATGGCCAGGCGCGTGGCTATGTCTGCGAGAACTTCGGTGCGCTGTTGAAGCTGCCCGACCTCGGCCCGATCGGCAGCAACGGCCTGGCCAACCCGCGCGATTTCGAAACCCCGGTCGCCGCCTACGAAAACGTCGATGGTGAGTTCGAGCTGGTGGCGAAGTTCCAGGGCCGCCTGTGGCGCGCTGACATCGGCCACTCTCCCCTGGACGTCGTCGGCTGGCACGGCAACTACGCGCCGTACCGCTACGACCTGCGCCACTTCAACACCATCGGCTCGATCAGCTACGACCATCCGGACCCGTCGATCTTCCTGGTGCTGCATTCGGCCAGCGATACCCCGGGGACCAGCAACCTGGATTTCGTGATCTTCCCGCCACGCTGGCTGGTGGCGCAGAACACCTTCCGCCCGCCGTGGTTCCACCGCAACATCGCCAGCGAGTTCATGGGCCTGATCCACGGTGCCTACGACGCCAAGGCCGAGGGCTTCGTGCCGGGAGGTGCCTCGATGCACAACTGCATGACCGGCCATGGCCCGGATGCGGCCACCTTCGACAAGGCCTCGCAGGCCGATCTGTCCAAGCCCGACGTCATCACCGACACCATGGCCTTCATGTTCGAAACCCGTGGCGTGATCTGCCCGACCGAACAGGCAATGGAGGCCGCGCACCGCCAGCGCGGCTACCAGGCCTGCTGGAGTGGGCTGCGCAACAACTTCGCGCCGCCGAAGGGCTGAGTCAGGCTGGCAGCGGTGCTGGTTCCAGCACCGCTGCCAGATGCGTTTCCGGCAGCACTTCCTGCAGGCGCCCACGCACGCGCTGGGTATAGCCTTCGGAGGTCATTGCCGGAAGATGGCTGAGCGCCAGCTTCAGTGCGTTCACCGTGTCGCCTTCTTCGCGTGCGGCCTGCAGCAGCTTGTGCAGTTGCGCCGCGATGGGATTGCGCTGCAGTGCCAGGATATCCAGCACGTAGATGCGGGCGGCCACCATCGAGCGCCGCCGCTCCACAGGCGCACGCTGCGGTGCCGGCGCTGCAGCCACGGCCTCGGCGGCTGCCGCGGGGGCAGCCGGGAGTGGGGCAGGCGCGGGCGCAGGTGGCGCGTCCACCTGCAGGTAGCCGTCGCGCTGCAGCTGCGCGATCAACTCGGGCACGTCATTGCCAAGCATGCCGCTCAGTTCGGCCAGGTTGCGCTTGCCATCGCACAGGATCAGCGCCCGCCGCTGGCGCAAGTCCAGCGCGGCACGGTGCGTCTGCAGCACGGTGTGGCCAAGTTCGGTCTTGTGCGGTTGCATGGCGTTGGGCACGGGCGACGTAGGCGCCCAGCCTGTCGCCATCAGGTGAAACCACGATGACAAGCCTGTCTTCGCGCGGGCCGGCCATGCTTGCGGCTAGACTCGGCCAGGGACCTGTCCGGAGCTGTCGCATGAATCGTCTTGCCGTGCCTATGTCACTGTTCGCCGTGCTGCTGGTGGCCTGCCAGCGTCCGCCGCCGACTGAGCCGGTAGCGGCCGAGCCTGCCGCCGCCGCGACGCCGGCGCAGGCGGCAGATGCCGTCAGCACCGCGCCGGCGACAGGCAGCGATGCCGACTGGCAGGGGTATGGCGCAGCCCAGCTTGGGATCGATGTCGAGCAGCTGCGCACGGTCTGGGGCTCCGACTTGCAGGGCGACGCGGCGGCCGATGGCGCCTGCTACTACCTGTCGCCGGCGGCGCACAGCGAGGGTGGGCCGTTCTTCATGGTGGAGGGCGGCAGGTTTCTCCGTTACGACGTGCGTGGTGGCGATACCGCGGCACCGGGCGGTGGCAGGATCGGCATGGACCTGGCCCAGTTGCAGGCGCTTTACCCGCAGGCCGAGCCGCTGCAGCCGCACAAGTATGTGGAAGGTGGCAAGGTGCTGCGGGTGCCGGCAACGGATGGCAGCCAGGGCGCACTGGTGGTCGAGCTGGGCGCCGACGGCAAGGCCACGACGTGGCGCGTGGGCCTGCCGCCGCAGGTGGATTACGTGGAAGGCTGTGGCTGATACCCTGCTGCGGCCATAGGCGGTAGCGCGGGTATGCTCCCGGCACCGCCGTCATCACTGCTGGGGAGGGAGGCGCAATGTTCGAAGCGATCGCATGGTTTGTCCTGGGGCTGGTGCTGTTGGCCCTGGGCGGTGATTCCATCGTCAAGGCGGCCTCCGGCCTGGCCCAGCGCTTCGGTGCCTCGCCCTTCGTCGCGGGTCTGCTGCTGGTGGCTTTCGGTACCTCGTTGCCGGAGCTGGTGGTCAATGCGCGTGCCTTTGCGGTGGGTGCACAGGAGTTGGCGCTGGGTAATGCGGTCGGCAGCAATGTCGTCAATGTCGGCCTGACCCTGGGCCTGGCCGCGCTGGCCTTCCCGCTGATGGTGCGTACACGTGTGCTGTCGCCCTTGCTGGTATTGCTGGCCGTGGCGACGTTGGCCTTGATCGTGTTCGGGCTGGATGGTGCGATCAGCCGCATCGAAGGCATCGTGTTGCTGCTGGGCTTTGTCGGCGTGCTGGCCTTCCTGCTGAAGCGGGCGCGGCATGAGCCCGTGGCATTGCAGGAAAGCATCGCCGACTACGCCACCACCCGCACCGTATTGGGCTTGAACCTGATCCGCGTGGTCATCGCGGCGGTGGTGCTGTACTACGGCGCGCGTTTCGTGGTGCAGGCGGCACCGGTGATTGGTGCGGGCTGGGGCATGTCGCCGTTGCTGGCCGGTTTGTTGCCGGTGGCCATCGGTACTGCCTTGCCGGAAGTCGCCGCGGCCATTGCCGCTGCACGACGTGGCCAGGGAGACATGGTCGTAGGTCACGTGATCGGTTCCAGCCTGTTCAATGTGCTGGTGGTGATCGGCGGCATGGCGGCGTTGCGGCCGATGCCGTTGCCGGCCTCGTTCGTGCGCCTGGAGCTGCCGGCAGCCATCGTGTTCGTGCTGATGCTGTACCCGATGCTGCGCGGCGACCTGAAGATCAGCCGCGGCGAAGGCGCGGTGCTGTTCGTCGCGTTCCTGGCGTGGGTCGGCCTGGAGTTGGCGCTGTTGCATTGAGGCATCAGCCGTAGTGCCGAGCCATGCTCGGCAGCGGCGTTACCGGGAAGACCAGCCGTAGTGCCGAGCCATGCTCGGCAGAGGCGGTACCGGGAAGACCAGCCGTAGTGCCGAGCCATGCTCGGCAGGGGTGTTACCGGGCAGACCAGCCTGTAGTGCCGATCCATGCTCGGCAGGGGCGTTACCGGGAAGACCAGCCGTAGTGGGCGGGGCGGGGGGGGGCGGGGCCAGTCGGCGCCCGAGGGCGCGAGCGGGGCGGGGAGGCGGCCCGCGCGGCGGGGGGG